>QKEH01000027.1 GCA_003252385.1 Bacteroidota bacterium
GTTAATACCCATACCGTTTTCCCCACAACTTCTTCAGGCGTTCCAGGAACTTCGATTCGTGGGCATTGTCCTGAGGAGTATAGAGGCGCTTGCCGTTGAGGTCGTCGGGCAGGTAGTTTTGTTCCACAAAATTGCCTTCGTACTGGTGGGCATATTGGTAATCGCGGCCGTAGCCCAAATCCTTCATCAGTCGGGTAGGGGCATTGCGCAAGTGCAGGGGTACGGGCAAATCGCCGGTGGCGCGCACCAGCTGCTGGGCATCGTTAATAGCTGCGTAGGCCGAATTGCTCTTGGGCGAATTGGCCAGATACACGGTAATCTCCGAAAGAATGATGCGCGACTCGGGCCAGCCAATTTTGTTCACCGCATCAAAGGCCGCATTGGCCAGCAGCAGGGCATTGGGGTTGGCCAAACCCACATCTTCGGATGCCAGAATAAGCAGGCGGCGTGCAATGAATTTGGGGTCTTCGCCTCCTTCCACCATACGGGCCAGCCAGTATACCGCCGCATTCGGGTCGCTGCCTCGCAGACTTTTTATAAAGGCTGAAACGATATCGTAGTGCTGCTCGCCGTTTTTGTCGTAGTTGGCCAAATTTTGCTGCAGACGGTCGGTCACCAGCTGGTTGGTCAGGGTAACTGTTTTGGAGGTTCCGTTAAGGTTCGATTCTACCACCAGTTCCAGAATGTTCAGCAACTTACGGCCATCGCCGCCGGAGTAGCGCAGGAGCGCATCATCTTCCTCCAGGGTTACGGTAAGCGATTTCAGCAGGCTGTCGTGAGTGAGAGCGCGGTGCACCAGCTGAAGGAGTTCGTCCTTTTCGAGCGGTTTGAGAATATACACCTGGCAGCGCGAAAGCAGGGCCGAAATGACCTCGAACGAAGGGTTTTCGGTGGTGGCTCCAATCAGCGTAATGGTACCGGCTTCCACGGCACCCAGCAGGCTGTCCTGCTGCGATTTGCTGAATCGATGAATTTCATCGATGAACAGAATGGGGTTAGGCGCATGAAAAAACTGCTGCTTTTTGGCTTTGTCAATGGTTTCCCGTACATCCTTCACCCCGGAGTTAATGGCACTTAACGTGTAGAAAGGCCGGTCGAGGGTGTGAGCAATAATCTGTGCCAGGGTGGTTTTACCCACGCCCGGAGGCCCCCAAAGTATAAACGATGGAATACGTCCGCTTTCAATCGCCTGGCGCAACACGGCCTTTTCGCCCACCAGGTGCTGCTGGCCAATGTATTCGTTCAGGCTTTTCGGTCGCATCCGGTCGGCCAGGGGCTGATTGCTCTGCATGCTCGTATCCTTTTTTTTGCCTGGTAAACTTAGGAACAAATTGAATGTGGACAAAAAGCTTCTGCAAAAAGTACCAAAGGAAGCCGAAAGGAATGGAAAAAATTCCCGGGGTAGCCCGAGAGGGAAGCCCTTAGTGTCATCTTGCCGATGAAGGCCGTTTCGTTGGGTCTTCCTGGTCTATCGCTGTTCGGTATTTTTTTAAGAGTGCATCTTGCAAGCTGGTTCCTTATGGGTTTAGGCTCAGGTGGAAAGAAAAAATCACCCTCTGGTGTACGTATCACACAAACGGGTTCCCTGAAGTGTGGTAACAGGAAACGGGCAGAACCTAAGCTAATCCGCAGTGTTTTTGCTTAGGGCTGTGGCAATAGTTCTATCTTTGTTCTTTCCAAAATTTAAGCAACATGGTGAAATCCGAATGTAAAATACGTGTTCGTTATGCCGAAGTGGATCGCATGGGTTACCTGCACCACGGCAACTATGCGGCTTACTTCGAAGCAGGTCGCACCGATTTGCTCCGTGAACTGGGTATATCGTACCGGCAGATGGAGGATCGGGGGGTGTTGCTTCCGGTGCGCGACATGCAAATCCGCTATTTGGTGCCCATTGGTTACGATGATGAGGTGGTGGTAAGCACCCGGCTTAAACAAGCCACCGGAGCTTCGCTGGTATTTGAGTACACCATATCGGGGATGAACGGGATGCTGCATTGCGAAGCAAAAACCACCTTGGTGTTTGTGGATGCCACTACCCGTAAACCCATGCGTTCGCCCGCTTTTTTCAACCAATTGCTTCCATCGGGTTCAGTCGAATGATCGGGATACTTTTATGCCACGGGCTTTTTGGCTATTTTTGTAGTACTAACAGGAAATGATGAAAGTATCGGCAGAAGAGAATGAGCAAATTCAGAAGCTCTATTCCGTATTGATCAATGATGTGGAACGGATTCGTAGTGGTGTGTCCAATACGGAAGTGGAACGTGCATACCACTACCTGGTTGAGTCCGAAGAAAAGACAGAAACAGCCAACCACCGGCCGGGCAACAGCCTGCTAACCTGCATGCGAACCGCTCTGGTGGGGGTGAATGAAATTGGACTGGGACGAACTTCCGTGGCGGGTTATTTTTTATATCAGGCCAAACGCCGCGGGAGTGACCTCGACAACCGGGTGCATTCCGAATTCAACCCCGATGTATGTCTGATTTATGAGGGACTGGTTAAAATCGATACCATCAATGAGGAAACCACTTCTACCCAGGCCGAGAATTTTCGCAGCCTGCTTTTGAATATGGCCAAAGACGTACGGGTCATCCTGATTCGCCTGGCCGAGCAGACCGAACTGATGCGCCAGATGCATGAGTTTGACCCGCGAGAACAATTGCGCATAGCTTCCGAGGCTACCTTTCTGTATGCGCCGCTGGCACACCGACTGGGCTTGTACCTTATCAAGTCCGAAATGGAAGATCTTTCGCTTAAGTTCACGGATCGGGAAACCTACACCCGGATTGCCCGCAAACTCGATGAAACCGTTCGGGCCAGAACTAAATTTATCCGGGAGTTTACCACGCCCATTCAAAAAGTTCTGGAGGAGCAAGGCTTCCAATTTGAAATTAAAGGGCGGCCCAAATCCATCCATTCCATTTGGAATAAGATGAAGAAAAAGGAGGTGGAATTTGAGGATATTTACGACTTGTTTGCCATTCGGATTATTCTGGAAAGTGAACTAAAGAACGAAAAGGCCGATTGCTGGCAGGTTTATTCGGCGGTTACCGATATTTATCAACCCAATCCGCGCCGTATGCGCGACTGGATTTCGGTACCCAAGACCAATGGCTACGAGTCGTTGCATACCACGGTAATTGGCCCCGGAGGAAAGTGGGTGGAGGTGCAGATACGTACCCGCCGCATGAACGAAATTGCGGAAAAAGGGGTGGCTGCCCATTGGAAATACAAAGAAGGCGAAGGGGAACGGGGTATTGATGGCTGGTTGGCTGCCGTTCGCGAAATATTGGAAACCCCTGAATCCGATGCCGATAATTTTATTGACGACTTTAAGCTGAGTTTGTATTCGAAGGAAATTTTTGTGTTTACGCCCAAAGGCGATCTGCGTAAATTTCCGAAGGATGCCAGTGTTCTCGATTTTGCCTACGACATTCATACCGATGTGGGAGCCACCTGCATTGGTGCACGGGTGAATGGTAAATCGGTTCCCATCCGCTACGTGCTGCAAAATGGCGACAAGGTGGAGGTAATTACCTCTAAAAATCAGAAACCCAGCCTCGACTGGCTGAACTTTGTAGTTACCTCTAAAGCACAAAAAAAGATCCGCCAGAAGGTGGATGAGGAGCTGGTGAAGGAAGCCGATGGCGGTAAGGAAATTATTCAACGCCGCCTGAAAAACTGGAAAATTGAATACAACGACGAGGTGATACGCCGCCTGCTCAAAGAATACAAATTTGCTACGGCCAAAGATTTTTACTGTCAGGTATATAACGAGAGTATCGACCTGGCCGCAATTAAGGATTTCCTCACCGGCGAGGCTCCCGCACTGGATGAAACTGTGCTGAGCGCGGAGCATCTGACCACTAAAAAGGAAAGCCAGCACGCGAAAAAGAGTGACGACTACCTGGTGATTGACGAAAAGGTAAGCAATGTCGATTACCGTCTAGCCAAATGTTGTACGCCCATTATGGGCGACCGTGTGTTCGGTTTTGTAACCATTAACGAAGGCATAAAAATTCACCGGGTAAACTGCCCCAATGCAGCTCAATTAATTGGTAAATACGGCTACCGGGTGGTGAGTGCCAAATGGTCGCGTACCGATAGCGATACCGTTTTTCCCGTGACCATACAGGTATCGGGCGAAGACCATGCCACCATCCTGAAAGGAGTTTCCGATGCTATTGCCAAGGATCTGAAGGTGAATATCGGATCCATTTCCATGCAAACCGAACAAGGTATTGGCATTGGAATTGTTAACCTGAAGGTGCGCGATTTACAGCATTTGGAAAGCCTTTTAGCCCGCTTAAACCAAATGAAAGGTATTTATTCGGTGAGCCGGATGGAAAAAATGGGATGAGCTGAATGGAGTACAATCCGCTCGGAATAAACTATATTTGTGCTACCTGGTTTGATGCAGAATGAAACATCCGATGCGACCCGGAGCACTACCCTCGCTGTCCGCAGATGGGATGTTTCATCGAAAATTTTAATCGAGTTGCAACTGATGAAATACCCACTCGTTATTTACCTGCTGGTGGCAGGCTTGATGCAAATTGTGGCACAACCTGCCGATTCGCTGGATTCCGATGCGTTTGCACCCTACAGCCTATCGCCCGGTACTGCTGCGGAGCGTCCGCTAACTCCGAAAAAAACAAAGTTTGACCTATCGGTCGGAACCTCCTTTGGGATTGCTCCGGGGAGCTACTACGCCCCCTCGTTGTTTGTGGCACCGGGAATCAGTCATTGGGTGTCGCCTCGCTTCCGGGTTTCCGGAGGATTGTACCTGGAGCAGACCCGCGTGTATCCCATCAGCCAGGGCAGCGAGGAAGCCTTCCTGCCCATGACCCGGGCCTTTCTGTATGCCCGCGGCGATTATCAGCTGGCCCCGCGTTTGCTTATGAGTGGAACGGTTCTGACTTCCCTGCCGGTGCAAAATGCCCATTCCAGGGAACAGGATTTTGCCACCAGGAATCTTGAAGCCATGGAATTGGGACTGGAATATAAAATTACCCCATCGTTATCCATTGGGGTGCAAATGCGGATGCAGAACCGGCCCACCGGCTTCTACGACCCGATGATGCCCTATTCACATGGTGCGTACAGTCCTTTTTATTGGTAAGCTATGCGATATTCCGAAGGAAAAACAGGAAGAGTGTTTGTTTTACGGCTCGAAGACCGGGAGATACTCCATGAGAGCATTGAACGTTTTGCCAGGGAACAGGGTATTCGTTGTGCTTCGGTTCAACTAATAGGAGGTGCCGATAAGGGCAGCAGGCTGGTGGTAGGCCCCGAATACGGCCGTGCAGCCACCGTTAGGCCCATAACCTACGAACTGGACGAAATGCACGAAGTGGTGGGCAACGGCACACTGGTTCCGGACAAGTCGGGCAAAACGCTGCTGCATTGCCATATTGCCTGCGGGCGGAAGGGGCATACCGTGTGCGGCGATATTCGTGCTGGTGTTATTGTATGGCACATTGTAGAAGTGGTGCTCACTGAAATAATCGGTTGCCCTGGTTTGATCCGCCAAGCCAGCGATTTGGTGGGCATTCCGCTCCTCTGGCCCGATAAGGAGGTGTAAGTCGGGGCGGGAGTAGTACCCAATCCGCTTGTTTGAAATTTACGGTGGTTGGGCTATCGAAGCACCCCTGTAGCATGGTGTAGTGCCTGTTGTGCAAGGGCATTATCCGGAAAGAAATCAGGGGTTGTGCATTTCGTCCATCTTATACATTGACCAACCTGAACATGGCCGCAAGATGGAAATGCAGTGTGCAAAATTCCGGTTGTCGATGGTTTTTAGTTTGTACTTTGAGGGGTCTATGACACAGCAGTTTTGTTTATTCAGATTACCGCAATTTCCACTATTCCAGATGAGATTGAGTGGTGAGGTTATTCGGAATTTGGCAAACTCCACAGACATGGAATACTCTTGACAGACTAAAGAAATTCAATCACAACAAGCACTTTTCAGACTGACCAGACTTTTACATTAAAAACTAGTTAGAAGATCCTACCATAAGATTTTTTAATGCTCTGCTGAAACTGGGTTGTCATTCACCTAACCTACTGTTGCTTTATAATCAAGCAAGAAGAATAATGATTAAGGCAATTTTATTAACGGCCATTGCAGCAATGACTAGCAAATGTGGCAATGCACAAACCAATTTAAAAATGACAGAAAAGAAAATTAGAATCACAACCAAGTTGAAGTGAACAACCACCGTTAAAAACGGTGGCTTCATTTTCAGCCCCCTCTGAAAGAGGGTAAACATTAACGTCCGTCTCCTTTGCTTATTTTAGATTGCAGCTGGATGGTTGAGCATGCTTGGGTGAGGCACTACACGGTTGTTAAATCCACCGTTAGGACACTGAACTCCGCTGAATGGATAGCGCGTATGAATCCATTTGAAAAAATAATTGAGAGTGAAATGTTACCTGTCCGCTCTACGGCTTTCATCTTATGATTCATAAAAAGCGTTAAAACCCTTGATCCTTCAAACATTTTGGATCCGAAAGTGTTATTCAACAAATGGATCGGATGCTTATCAAAATGGTAAATAGTATGCTTGCGTTCATGTTGTTAGTGACAACAAGCGGCTTTACCATATCCAGGCACTACTGCGGCCCCAATCTGATATCCGTTACAATTGATGCCAGGGCCAAGTCCTGTTGTGACGATGATAAAGGAGGTTGTTGCCACGATGAATTGGAACATTTCCAGTTGAAGGAGGATTTTGTTTTATCCGGCACGAATTATGGTTCCGTATATGGCTTTCCGGTTGAGCTGCTCCTAATTCACTTTGTACTTATGCACGCTCCTGTCGGGGAAGAAAATTCTGAAAGGACTATTGCTTATACCGATTCTTCTCCACCGCCGACAACCGCTCATCTGCGCCTGGCTTTGTTGCAATGCTATCGTTGTTAGTATCCTTACTTTTTTTAGCGTAACTTATTCTAATAAGTTGCATGTTGCTTGTTTCATGTTCCGATTTCGTGGCCTGAAGCGTGTTGCCTGCAACCCAATGACTTACCATAAAAAAGTAATCATGTTGAATATCATTATAAAGTTCTTTTTAGAAAATAAACTGGTAACATCCCTTGTTCTTTTGGTGTGCATTGTTTTGGGTATTGCCAATGCACCATTTAACTGGAAGAGCAATTGGCTCCCACGAGACCCGGTACCGGTTGATGCCATACCCGATATTGGTGAAAACCAGCAAATTGTTTTCACCGAATGGCCTGGTCGTTCGCCACAGGATATCGAAGACCAGATCTCTTATCCGTTAACAACGGCCCTGCTTGGTATTCCCGGAGTAAAAACCATTCGCAGCAATTCCATTTTTGGCTTATCCAGCATCTACATTATTTTTGATGACAACATCGAATTTTACTGGAGCCGTACCCGTATTCTTGAAAAACTGAATTCGTTGCCCGCCGGTTTGTTGCCCGACGATGCTATTCCGGCACTTGGCCCCGATGCCACTGCGCTGGGACAAATATTCTGGTATACCCTCGAAGGCCGTGACAAACACGGAAAACCGGCTGGAGGGTGGGACCCGCAGGAATTACGTACCATACAGGATTTTTACGTGCGTTATTCGCTTACCTCGGCAAAGGGTGTGGCCGAAGTGGCCTCTATTGGCGGATTTGTAAAAGAATACCAGGTTGATATTGACCCCAATGCCATGAAAGCCTACGGGGTATCCGTTGCCCAGGTAATGAATGCCGTTACGGAAAGCAATCTCGATATTGGTGCCCGGACCATAGAATTTAACCGTGCCGAATACCTGGTGAGGGCTTTGGGCTATGTGAAAAGCCTTAGCGATATTGAGAAAAGTGTAGTGGCTGTTAAGGACAACGTGCCCATTCGTATTAAAGATGTTGCTAAAGTGAATTATGGGGGCCGGCAACGCGCCGCGGCGGGCTCGACAAAGGAGGTGTTGAAGCCGTTGGTGGCGTTGTGGTGGCCCGCTACGGCGCTAACCCCCTCGATGTTATCAACAACGTTAAGGAGAAACTTAAAACCATTCAGGCTGGGCTCCCTCAAAAAATACTCGACGACGGAACCGTTTCCAAAGTAACCGTTGTGCCATTTTACGACCGTACCGGATTGATTAAAGAAACCCTGGGCACCCTGGAAGATGCCCTTTCCATGGAAATCCTCATCAGTATTATTGTGGTTATTATTCTGGTACTCAATTTAAGGGCTTCAATACTTATATCCAGCTTATTGCCCATTGGGGTGCTCCTGACATTTATTGTAATGCGCCGCTTTGGAGTAGATGCCAACATTGTTGCCCTTTCGGGAATTGCTATTGCCATAGGGGTGATGGTTGATGTGGGGGTAGTTTTTACCGAAAATATCATTCGGCATCTCGAAATGGTACAAAATATTGGTGTAAAGGGAAAACAGTTGGTTAAGGTTATTTATGAAGCGACCACAGAAGTAGCTTCGGCGGTAATTACTGCACTTTCCACTACAGTAGTAAGCTTTCTTCCCGTGTTTTTCATGCAGGCTGCCGAAGGCAAGTTATTTAAGCCCCTGGCGTTTACCAAAACCTTTGCCATGCTGTCGGCTTTGCTAATAGGTATCGTGTTTATTCCTATGTTTGCACACCTTGTTTTCTCAATAAAATTTGATAAACGTAAAATAATTAAATGGGTATGCATAGCACTGGCCGGATTGGCAATTACCGCATTGGTAATTTCTCCATCGTTTTTACCGGTGGTGCTTTTATTGCTTGCAGCCAATAATTTTTTTGAAAACCGTTGGTCAGAGGGCAAAAAATTCTACATCAATTATATCAATGTTGGGTTAACCCTGTCGGTAGTAATATACTATTTAACGGCAGCATGGATGCCCCTCGGTGCTCAAAACAGCTTACTGTCCAATTTCCTTTTTGTGCTGGTCATTATAGGCGTTGTTTTAGGCACCTTAATAACAGTGGTTCATTTTTATCCCCAAATACTGGCATGGTGTCTCGAAAACAAATGGAAGTTCCTGAGTATTCCTGTTGTTGTATTCCTGTTTGGTATGTTTACTTGGCAGGGTGCTGATAAGGTTTTTGGGTTTTTGCCCGAAAAGTTTAAGGAAACCGAAGTTTGGCAATCGCTGGTTGGAACCTTTCCCGGCACCGGAAAAGAATTCATGCCCTCGCTCGACGAAGGTTCGTTCCTGCTAATGCCAACCACCATGCCTCATTCGGGGATTGCCGAAAATATGGAGGTAATCGGTAAGGTCGATTTAAATATTAATGCCATTCCGGAGGTGGAAAAAGTAGTTGGCAAATGGGGGCGTGTGAACTCGGCGCTCGACCCGGCTCCCATATCCATGTTCGAAAACCTGATCAACTACAAATCGGAATATAGGGTGGATGAAGATGGCCATCGTATGCGATTCAAAGTAGATAAAAGCGATGCGTTCATTCTCACCGATGGCACTACCTATAATCCCAAAACTGAAGATTTCAGGGAGATCCCCAGAGAACAACTTATTCCCGATCGCAAAGGCAAATATTTTCGCCAGTGGCGCCAGCACATCCATTCCCCCGACGATATCTGGAAGGAGGTTGTAAAACAGTCGAAAATTCCGGGATTGACTTCGGCACCTAAGTTGCAGCCAATACAAACCCGCTTGGTGATGTTGCAAACCGGCATGCGGGCTCCTATGGGGATCAAAGTATTTGGCCCTGACCTGCAAACCATCGAAAAAGTAGGTTTTCAACTGGAAAATTACCTGAAACAAGTTCCCGGGGTGGAGCCTCCTTCGGTATTTGCCGACAGGGTGGTGGGGAAACCTTACCTCGAAGTAAAAATCAACCGCGATGCCATATCGCGCTACGGCCTTACCATTAAAGAACTGAATATGTACATATCGGGGGCTGTTGGGGGCATGAAGTTAAGCACCACGGTTGAGGGACGCGAACGTTACCCAATCCGCATGCGCTATGCCAGAGAGTTCAGGGACAACCCCGAAGATTTGAAACGAGTGCTTATTCCAACTCCCTCAGGGGTACAGGTGCCTTTGGGCGAATTGGCCGAGATTACCTATACCCGGGGACCGCAAATGGTGAAGAGCGAAGATACGTTTTTGGTGGGTTATGTTATTTTCGATAAAAAACCCGATTTTGCCGAGGTCGATGTGGTTGAAAATGCCCAAAAATTTCTGGATGCAAAAATCAAGACGGGCGATTTTGTGGTACCTGCCGGGGTAAATTATCGCTTTACCGGCAATTACGAAAACCAGATTAGGGCAACCAAACGGCTGATGGCAGTTGTGCCCATTTCATTGGTTATCATCTTTTTGATACTCTATTTTCAGTTCAACCATGTGGTTCCGGCTTCCATGACTTTTACAGGCATTTTTGTTGCCTTTGCCGGAGGTTTTATCATGATCTGGCTCTATGGCCAGGGATGGTTCATGAACTTCTCAGTGGCAGGCATGAATATACGGGATATGTTTCAGATGCATACCATTAACCTGAGTGTTGCTGTATGGGTTGGTTTTATTGCCTTGTTTGGCGTGGCTACCGACGATGGGGTAATTATGGGGAC
>QKEH01000019.1 GCA_003252385.1 Bacteroidota bacterium
CAGCGTTTTTTTCTGTCTTACGCTAAAGTGTGGATGGAAAAATCCACCCCGGAACGGCTGCGGCAACAGGCACTAACGGATCCGCATTCGCCGGCACAATTTCGGGTGAATGGCCCGTTGCGGAACGTACCTGCCTTTTATACTGCTTTTCAGGTGGAGCCCGGCGATCAACTTTATACCCCGGACAGTCTGCGGGTGAAAATCTGGTAGCGGGATCGGTTGGGGGTGGCATGGAGATAGCATTCCGACACGGTCATGAAAAAACCCGCTTAACCGATCGAAAAGCAGGTTGATTCCCTTGAATTATGAAGGATGGTGCCGAAAGGATTTATCCTTTCAACCGGGCACTTACCTCATTCCAGTTAATTACATTCCAAAAGGCGGCAATGTAATCGGGTCGGCGGTTCTGGTAATTTAGATAGTAGGCATGTTCCCAAACATCCAATCCGAGTATCGGGGTACCTTTCACTTCGGCCAGATCCATCAGCGGATTATCCTGGTTGGGGGTTGAGCTAACCTTTAGGCCCTCCGGGGTTTTTACCAACCAGGCCCAACCCGATCCGAAGCGGGTTGCTGCTGCCTTGTTGAATTCCTCTTTAAAAGAGTCGAAGGAACCGAATGCCTTTGTTATTGCATCGGCCAAATCGCCTTTAGGTGCTCCACCTCCGTTAGGACTCATTACTTTCCAGAACAAGTTGTGATTGTAATATCCGCCACCGTTGTTGCGCACTGCAACCGGTGCCGAACTGATATTTGACAGAAGGGATTCTATCGATTTTCCTTCCAGTTCGGTACTGGCAACGGTGTTGTTCAGATTGTTGATGTAAGCAGCATGGTGTTTGGTGTGGTGTATTTCCATGGTGCGTGCATCAATATGGGGTTCCAATGCATTGTATGCATAATCGAGTTGGGGTAGTACAAATGCCATAGCAGTATAATTTAAGATCAGACAATTTATTTAGAATGCGTATAAATAAACATATGCACAAGTAACCGAAGGGTGCTAAAAAAGTTCATTAAAAAATGCTGTATGGGGTTATTCATTTTGTATTGTGGATGGTAAATAACAGTAAATCAGTCGATAAAAATCTGACACATGCAATAATCCGATCCGTTTTTTCAGCACTTCCTGTTTTCAGCATTCCGTGCATTTCCCTACTTTCGCAGTCCAAATGCAGCGCATGAACAGGCAAATACTTCGGCTGGCCATTCCATTTATCATTAGCAATATTACGGTTCCCTTGCTGGGGACGGTCGATACGGCTTTAATGGGACATTTGGGTTCTACCAGCCATTTAGGAGCCATAGGACTGAGCAGTTCCATTTTCAATTTTCTGTATTGGAATTTTGCTTTTCTGCGCATGTCGATGGCCGGCATGGCCGCTCAGGCGTATGGGGCAGATAATAAACCGGAGCTGAGCGTCTTGCTGCAGCGTTCTTGCCTTCTGGCGCTTGCCGGAGCGCTTATTCTTATTGGGTTTCAAATTCCCATAGGCCGGCTGGCATTTTGGATCGTAAAAGGCGAACCCGATGTGGAGCAATACGCGCTTCAATACTTCTCTATTCGTATCTATGCAGCGCCGGCTACCTTGGTACTGTATGCCATTGTGGGCTGGTTTATTGGCATGCAGAATGCCAGGGCACCCATGTGGATAGCCATTATTGTGAATGGGGTGAATATTGCCTGCAGTGCCTTTTTTGTTATGGGGTTGGGAATGAAATCGGAGGGGGTAGCCTGGGGGACGCTCATTGCCCAGTATTCGGGCTTGGTAACCGCAATGTATATCCTGTGGAAAAAGTATCGGGAGTACCTTCAACGGGTACCATGGTCACGGCTTTTCCAGGGATCTTCCTTTTCCCGCTTCTTTAAGATTAACCGCGATGTTTTTATCCGTACATTTTTTGTGATCCTGGTGCTCACCTACTACAATTTTGCTTCAGCCGGGGACGGGAGTCTTATTCTGGGAGTCAATGTCATCTTTCTACAACTGCTGTATACGTTTTCGTTTTTTATAGATGGATTTGCCAACGCAGCCGAAGCCCTGGTAGGGCGCTACGTTGGGGAACGCAATCCGGACCGGTTACGAAGCACCGTGAGAAACCTGTTCCTTTGGGGGGGAGGTTTGGGGCTGGGCTTTACCCTGGCGTACGGGTTTGGATTCGACCGGTTGATCCGCATTTTTAGCCACGATGCCGAGCTGCTGGCACTGGCTGCGCAGTACTCGGGGTGGATTATGTGGCTGCCCCTGGTGGCATGTGCCGCCTTTGTATGGGATGGAATTTACCTGGGCGCTACGGCTACGCGCGAATATCGGAATGCCACCCTGGTGGCGGCTGCACTTTTTTTTGCCCTCTACTACCTGTTCCGCGGTAGCTGTGGCAACCATGCCTTACTGATGGGGCAGATGGTTTTTTTCGGAATGCGCGGCATAGTTCAAACTATTTACTATAAAACTGCTATCTTGGGCATCCTTAAATAGTGAGTATGCAACTGTTCTATGATTTGGGTATTTGCTTGTATTACTGTGCATTGGTGTTGGCTTCGCCATTCAACGTAAAAGCACGTTTTTGGGTTCGGGGGCGGCGCGGCCAGTTTAAACGCATGCGGAACGAGCTTAAGGGCGTGGGCCCTGTTGCGTGGTTTCATGCTTCGTCGTTGGGCGAGTTTGAGCAGGGAAGGCCCATCATGGAGGCCTGGAAGCAGGCACAACCCGACTTACGCATTGTACTCACCTTCTTTTCGCCGTCGGGGTATGAAATACGTAAAAATTATCCCGGAGCCGACCGGGTGTACTACCTTCCGTTGGATACCCCCAGGAATGCCCGCCGCTTCCTGCAATTGGTTCAGCCCCAATATGCCGTTTTTATCAAATACGAGTTCTGGTATCATTTTCTGAAAGAATGTCACAGGCAGGGTACCCGTCTGGTACTGGCTTCGGCCATATTCCGTCCCGAGCAGTTGTTTTTTAAACCCTACGGTGGATGGTACCGGAAAATGCTGGGGTATTTTAATCATATTTTTGTTCAGGACGAAAATTCGTTCAACCTGCTTACGGAAATAGGACTGCAGGAGGTAAGCATTGCTGGGGATACCCGCTTCGACCGGGTGGCGCAAATTGCCGCATCGGCCAGCACGGTACCGTTGGCCGAAACTTTCTCGCAAGGCCGATTCACCTACGTTTTTGGGAGCACCTGGGAGAAGGATGAGGCATTTATTGTTCGTTATATTCTGGAACATCAGGGCAATGCCCGGTTTATTATTGCACCCCACGAAATTGGGGCTGCACATATTCGAAAATTGCAGGCGGCACTTCCGGGTCAGGTGGTGCTGTATACCGATAAACCAGGTGAAGTCCGTGAGGAGGTAAAGGTTCTTATCATCAACACCATTGGCCTGCTTTCGGCCATCTATCGCTATGGTGCAGTGGCTTATATTGGCGGCGGGTTCGGAACGGGAATCCACAACATTCTGGAACCTGCTGTATACGGAATGCCCGTGGTATTTGGCCCCAATTATACCCGCTTTCGCGAAGCGGTTGAATTGGTGAACGAAGGCGGTGCATTTTCGATTGCCTCGTATCACGAGCTGAAAGCGCATTTGGATAAGCTGGAAAATTCTTCGAAGGCCTTGCAACAGGCTGCAAGTTGCACAAAAGATTTTGTGCAGCGCAATCTGGGAGCCACCCAGGTTATACTGGAATATTTAAAGAAGGGTTAAAATGGGTTTAACTTCAATTTAACACAGTGGGTCTATCTTTGAAGTGTTGTTAGAACGCAATAGGCTCCCACAGGGGAGCACCCGATAGAACCCAGCGTATCAGACGCTTTAATGGCAGCCCCGAAGGGGCTTTATTTTTTTGGGGATGTCCTGTCCGGACTAGCGTATCGGTTGCATTCGCGACATAACCTTTACCATCCTTCTTTTTACTTCGTACATGAAATACAAATCAAAAGGTTAAACCCTTTTATTGGCTAACTTGTTTAACTTCACACCATATTTCATTACCATGTTAGATCAAAGGGAATACCAGGGCGTGCCGGTTCGCGAGAGCCAGCAAATCCGGAGCGCATTCGATTCGTATGTCAACGGATTTCGGAAATCCGATGATTTGGGCTACAACCGGCACATGGAGCTGAAGCAGGAGCATACCTACGGGGTAGTTCGGGAAGCCATGGCTTTAGGACGAAGTCTGGGCATGTCGTTGGAACAACTGGCCTTTGTGGAAGTACTGGCGCTGCTGCATGACCTGGGAAGGTTTGAGCAGTTCCATACCTACGGAACCTTTGCCGATGCCGAATCGGAAAACCACGCCCAAATGGCGGTTCGTATTTCGAAGGAACTGGAGCTTCTGCAGGGAATATCCAAAGCTCATTCCGATATTATTTACCAATCCATTCTGAACCATAACCTCCCTAAGGTGCCTGATGAGGCGCCGCCCGATGTCGCTTTCTATTCCCGTTTGCTGCGCGATGCCGATAAGTTGGATATCTGGCGGGTAACGCTGGAGTACAACGTTTTTCATACCATTAAAACCGAAGCGTTTCCAGACAGCTACACGGTTCCTTCGCATCTGATTGCCTGTTTTGAAGCTAACCAATGCATTGCCCTGGGACAGATTGATTCCTATTACGATTCTATTCTCTACCGTCTCAGTTGGTTGTTCGATCTGAATTTCCGACATACCATCGATCAGTTTGTGCAGCGAAACATCACCGGAGAATTGTTTAAGAAGCTACCCGTGACGACAGGGCTCAACCCGATTGTAGCAGCCATTAATCAATACGTTCAGCAGGTAAATGAATGGGCATAAAATATTTTTGGACTGTAAACGTATAATTTTTCCCGGCTTTAAAGTTTGGAAGATGGTGTTCTTGTTGGGCTCAGTGCTCTTAGGAACGTATTCGTGCCGGTATTCGGAGAGAGCGCAATCGAGCTATTCGGACAGCGCAATTCCGGTTCAGATCCCAAACCCCATTCTGCCGGGATATTACGCCGAACCGACGCTTGTACCTTTTGAAGATAAATTCTACCTCTATGCTACCATTGATCCTTGGGACGATGTGGAACTGGCCGTTTGGGAAACTTCCGATTTCAGGCACTGGCAGCTTCGACGGATCAACTGGCCAACCCGCGACCAGTGCAAGTCCGTAACAGGGAGTCGGAACCTGCTCGGTTCGCCCGAGGTGGTTCAGTGGCCCGATGGCAAGTTTTACATGTATGTAATTTCAGGACGCGAAATTTGGGCCGGCCAAAGCGAACACCCGCTAGGCCCTTGGTACGACCTGTGCCAGGGTAAGCCCCTGCTTCCCAATCCGGCCAATGTGCCGCTGAACAACGTGCATGCGTCCTGTTTTCAGGATTCCGATGGTAAAGCCTACCTCTATTGGACAACGCAGATCAACTGGAACAATTCCCGTTGCCAGGTGGCACCGTTGGAACATGGCATTCTGGCCCCGGAGGGCAGGGAGCAGGATGTAACCCCTCCCGATTTCTTTGAGGCTGCTGAGGTGCTGGTTCAGGATGGTCGGTACTACATGTTATATTCCGATGGCCGGGGAAACAACCCGGAAACCAATATTCGGTATGCCATGGCCAATAGTCCCTTTGGTCCGTGGAAGGTTCCTGACAATTCGGGAAATGCTCCCATACTGATTCATGGTGCCGGACATCCCGAAATTTTTCATCACGAGGGGCAGTACTACGTGATCTACCATCGCATCTATCAGTCCGAGGGCATACAACTGCTGCGGCAGATTGGTATCGACAGTTTGAACTTTAGTGCCGATGGGCAACTGCGTGTTCCATCCCATGCACCGGGAATAACGCTTATGGAACCAGCAATTGCCAGAAGGCTCGATTACCAGGTGGTGGAGGTGAGTAGTGTGTTTTCCGAGGAGCATCCGGCCCGAGCCCTTCACGATGGTAAGCCCGGCACCAGCTGGATGTCGGACCCCGACGACCGCACTCCGTGGATAACGGTCGATTTGGGGGAGGTTCGTCCTGTGGAGAGCACATACCTCTGGCTGGAACAACCCTTTGGGGTCAATCGCTATCGCATCGACTATTCCAGCGATAACCGGCATTGGGAGGTCTTTGTTAACCAGCAATACGATGTTCGGATCATGGCTCCGTTTATTGATTCGCGTTTGGTCAACGCCCGCTATCTGCGGATCAGCTTTTTCTACACCATGGGTTACGATGCCCATCCGGCCGTTTGCGAGTTGGAGGTTGAGTAAGGCGGCTTCGGTTTCAAGTGCCTCCGCTATGCCGCACAACTCCCCAACTTTTCTATCTTTGCAAAAAAAAGAAAAACATGTCAGAGATACGTGTACGTTTTGCGCCCAGCCCAACGGGGCCGCTGCACATTGGAGGAGTCCGTACCGCCTTGTTCAATTACCTTTTTGCCCGCAAGCATGGCGGAAAGTTTTTGCTTCGGATCGAGGATACCGACCAGACCCGTTTTGTAGAAGGTGCCGAAGCCTATATTAATGAAGCGCTCGAATGGCTGGGACTTACCGTTGACGAGGGAGTTCGGCAGGGTGGAGCGTATGGCCCGTATAAGCAATCGGAGCGAAGAGCGATTTACAGCAAGTATGCTGACCAGCTTATTGATAACGGTTGGGCCTACTATGCATTTGATACCCCCGAGGAACTGGAAGCCCTGCGCATAGAGGCTGAAACCGCAAAAGGCACCTTTTCGTACGACCTGCATACCCGTGGTGGACTCAGCAATTCCTTATCGTTGGGTGCCGATGAAACCAAACGGCGAATGGAGGCCGGAGAGGCCTATGTAATTCGTTTTAAAATGCCCGAACACCATGAAGTGGTAGCTAACGATTTGGTTCGTGGCCAGGTGCGCTTCAATACTTCCCTGCTCGACGATAAAGTGATTTTCAAATCCGATGGCCTGCCCACCTACCATCTGGCCAACATTGTGGACGATCACCTGATGAAAATAACCCACGTAATACGAGGTGAGGAATGGCTACCCTCGTTACCCTTGCACCTGATGCTTTACAAAGCATTGGGCTGGGAGGGCGAAGAGCCGAAATTTGCCCATCTTCCCCTTATCCTGAAACCTACCGGAAAAGGTAAGCTCAGCAAACGCGATGGCGATAAGGATGGATTTCCGGTTTTTCCGCTGGAATGGGTAGGCCCCGATGGTGAACGGGCATCGGGTTATCGCGAATCGGGATACTTCCCCGAGGCGGTAAACAATCTGCTGGCCTTGCTGGGCTGGAACCCGGGAACCGAGCAGGAATTGTTCTCGCTCAACGAACTCACGGAGGCCTTTTCCATAGAACGGGTGAATAAATCGGGCGCACGATTCGATCCGGTAAAGGCCACCTGGTTCAATCAGCAGTACCTGCAAAAGAAGGATGATGCCGAATTGGCTCGGCTTTTTCAGCCGTTGTTAGAGGCTAGGGGTATCTCGTGCGACGAGGGTTATGTTGAGAAAGTGGTAGCTCTGGTAAAAGAACGTTCGGTCTTTGTGTCCGATTTTTGGGAGCAAGGCTCCTATTTCTTTGAACCCCCGCAGTCCTACGACGAAAAGACGGCAAAAAAATTCTGGAAGGAAAACACGCCCGCCATTGTTCGGGAATGTATGGTAATACTACAAGGTATGACGGCCTTTTCATCGGTTGCTACCGAAGAAAAGATTAAGGAGTACATTGAACGCAACGAGTTGGGTTTTGGGGTGGTGATGAATCCGCTCCGGCTGGCTATTGTTGGGGCAGGCAAAGGGCCACACCTGTTCGACATCATGGAAATGATTGGCCGGGAAGAAAGTCTCAGACGGATTAGTAAGGCATTGGCGGTATTGTAACGAAGGTGGCTGAAACGCCAACCCCTGCAGAAGGAAGGCATTAGATGACACGGGGCACTGGTTTGCGAACTGGTGTCGGGAAAGAGAAAGTCGAAAAACCGGAAACATGAAAATTGATATTCACCGGCATGGGGCAGATTCCGGCGGTGCCGACCGGGTGCTTCGCAATTTGTTTCCCGAAGAAGTGCCGCAGATGCACGCCGAAGGGTGCTATTCGGTGGGTCTTCATCCCTGGTTGGTTAAAGAGGAAACCTTGGATAGCGATTTGGAAACAGTGGCCGCTGCTGCCGCCCAGCCTCAGGTTCTGGCCATTGGTGAAGCGGGAATCGATAAAATAAAACCGGTTTCTTTGGAACTTCAGGAAAGGGCTTTCCGTCGTCAAATTGAATTGGCCATGGAGCTGGATAAGCCCATGGTACTTCACTGTGTAAAGGCGTATAACGAAATTATCCTGCTTCGCAAGGAATACAAACCCATCCAGCCCTGGCTGGTGCACTGGTTTTATGCTTCGCCGCAAATGGCGCTGGAGATGGTGCATCAAGGTTTCCTGATGTCGTTCGGCCTTACCCTTTTTTATGAGAAAAGTAAAGCTTGCAGGGCTTTTATGCAGCTACCCCTGGAAGGCATATTCCTTGAGACCGACAATGCCGATTACAGCATTGAACAGGTGTATACCCAGGCTGCCCGTTTGAGGGACCTGTCTATGACAACCTTGGAAAAACAGATGGAAACTAATTTTACGACCTGTTTTAACATAATAAAATGAACGAGAACAACTGGCAAAGCAGAACGGAATTGTATTTGGGGGCCGAAGCCATGCAAAGGCTGCGTAAGGCTCATGTGCTGGTTGCAGGCCTGGGCGGGGTAGGAGGTTATGCTGTGGAACAATTGGTTCGCGCCGGAGTTGGAAAACTGACGCTGATTGATAACGATGTGGTATGTCATTCCAACCGCAACCGTCAGATCATTGCGCTGCGATCGACCGTAGGAATGAAGAAAACCGATTTGGTGGAGGCTCGGATGAGAGACATCAACCCCGAGGTGGAGTTACATTTGGTAGCGAATTTTATCAATGAAACCAATATTCCGCAACTGTTCGATACACACTACGACTATGTGGTTGATGCCATTGATACGCTCACTCCTAAAGTTACCCTTTTAAAACACGCTTTGGAGCACAAGGTACCCGTGGTGAGTTCCATGGGTTCCGGTGCCCGGAACGATCCCTCCTTAGTTAAAGTAGCGGATATTAAAAAATCGAACCATTGTCCCTTTGCCCTCAAGGTGCGAAAAGCCCTGCACAAACTGGATATTTATAGTGGTATAACGGTGGTTTATTCTCCCGAGGAAATGCCACCGCACAGCGTGTTAACTACCGATGGCTCCAACAACAAACGTTCTATTGTGGGCACCTTGTCCTACATGCCGGCACTGTTTGGGTGTTATTGCGCTTCGGTGGTGATTAGGGATTTGATTAAAGACAACATACCTCCCACGTTCTGATCCGCAGGATGCAAACTGAGACCTAGCTGGTCTTTGGGTTTTGAACTGCCTTTCGGGCTTATTCCTCAAAAACATCTTCCAGTACCGGCTCTACCTGCTTAATATCAAATACTGAGTATTCGCGAGCCAGTTCAATCAATTCCATAACAGGCGGTTCTACGCCGGTGAGTAAAATATGGCTGCCGTATTTGCGTGCCAGGCGCGATAACAGGTTCAGGGTATCAAAATCGGTAGTATTCAGATTGAGCACACCATGAAGGTCGAGTACCAGACGAGTGCCATTTTGTTGAACGATGCTTTTCAGTTCAGCAAGAAGATGTTCTGTTTTTAACAGGCACAGCGTGCCATGATTCCTAAACGATACCAGAACCTCTCCCGGTTCCCGATGTATCCTGATTTCACGAGGTGCTTTCATGGCTTTTGGTATTACGTTCTGTATCTTAGCTGCAATAGTTGTGCCAGTGCTGGTTTGTGTCATTTTTTCGGCCTCTCAGCCGTGGCGGTTGCAGTAAAGACAGAATTTTATCAGGAGTGTTGCACCCAAGGACAGACCCTTACCTGAGCCCCATTTCGGAAAACCCCGCATCTACTATCTCGGAACGCGGTATTCGGTGAAGAAAGTAGAGGTTTCCAGAGAATAGGCTTACGAAAGCTTCTGGTACGATTTCCACCACAAATCGGGCACTTCCTGCTTGCAGGCGCTAAGGTAGTCTTCGTACGAGCAGGATACCAGTGTTGGAGTGTCGTTCGCCGGGATTTCCATCCACCAGCGTTCGGTGATCAGGCTTTTGTAGAAGGTGATTTCGTGGTCGAGATCGGAATGGCCTACAATAAAGGTCTTAAAATTGCTATTTTCGCTTTGCGGGAATTCGACATTGCGGCAGCTGAATCCGTCCAGAAAGTACCAAATTATTTGAGCTGCAGTTTTGGCCGTTTGGTTCGTAGCATCGTATTTGGGGTTCACCTCAAACAAACCAAAACAGCTCACCCGGTCGCTAATGCCTGCATAACGGGCAATTTGGCAGGCTTCTTCGGAATAGAAGCCACTGGGCGATGAGTTGAAAAAACCGGGAGCTTCCGATTGCCGTAGGGCGCTGATATCGAAACTGACAATGTCCGAGTCGCGCAGTATAGGTTCTACCTGAGCCATATTGGCTCGCACATCCCCTAAGCGGCGGGCTTCGTGATACAATTTATGGATCAGGTCAATATTTTCCGGATCGGTAAGGTGCACCTGATGGCCCAGGTTACAATATTTGAAGAGTTTGCGCTTCTTAAAGAGGAATTCGGTCAGAAAGGATTCGGCGGTAATTTCCAGACTGTCCTTCAAAATGTCAATGGTGCGGTCAACGGTAGTCAGGTTGATGTTCTTCTGCAGGCTTTCGTATACCTGGAAAACAGGTATGGTAAGTTCCTGTGTGCCTCCCAGCAAGATGGTGACTACATTTCGGGAGCGCAGGTATTGAATGACCTCTTTTACGGCAAAATAGGTATCGGTAAAGGTGTTGCCCTGTTTGATATTTCCCAGGTCAACCACCTTGACTTTCCCCGCCATCTTATAGAGTTGATGGAGCTGAGCCCTGATTTTTTCAGGAGCCAGAGAGGCTCCTTTGTTAAGCGACTTTCGGTCTTCCGGAATTCCTAAAATAGCTACCTCAAATTGCTCCAGGTTGGCGGGCTGGTAGTTTGGGGTATGGGTAACCAGATGCTTGCCCAGAATGTTGGGGCTCGATATCAGGTATTCATCCGGGCGGTCAAGGCTTACCGGGTCAATCAGGTCAAAAAGCTCCATGGCCTATTTCTTTTTTGGGCGCTTCTTTGCTGGGGGATTGGCTATAATTTTCATGCAATCTTCCAAGCTCAGAGTGGCTGGTTCGGTATCTTTAGGTAGTTTGTAGTTCTTCTTCTTGTAGGCAATGTAAGGTCCCCAACGACCATTGAGGAGCTGGAGATCGGGATCCTCCTCAAAAGTTTTGATCAAACGGTTTTTATCGTTTTCAATCTTCTCAAGTATCAACTCAATGGCTCTTTCGGGGGTTATGGTGTAGGGGTCGTCGATGCCTTTTTTGAGTGAATAAAATTTGGAATTGTGGCGCACGTAGGGGCCAAAGCGGCCAATGGCCACCAGCATATCCTTGCCTTCGTATTCGCCCAGGCTGCGGGGCAGCTGAAACAACGACATAGCTTCTTCCAGAGTAATGGATTCCAGATGCTGTCCGCGAAGCAGACTGGCGAATCTGGGTTTCTCAGCGGTTTCATCTTCCGACGACTCGCCAATTTGTACAATCGGGCCATAGCGTCCCATGCGGGCAATCACTTTCTTGCCCGACTGGGGATCCATTCCTATTTCACGTTCTCCCTTTGAGTAGTCTGTGGTTTTCAGTGTAGTTTCTACCTGCTCGTGGAAGGGCTCGTAGAAGTTGCGGATCATGCGGGGCCATTCCATTTTGCCGGCTGCAATATGGTCGAAATCCTTTTCTACGTTGGCCGTAAAGTTGTAATCGAGTATTTCGGTGAAGTGTTCCGTAAGGAAGTCGTTCACTATCATACCAATGTCGTCGGGGAACAGTTTGGCTTTCTCCCGGTTGAATACCTCGGTAAGTTCCTTTTCGGCGATTTTGCCCTTAGAGAGCTTAATAACCAAAAAGTTGCGTTCCTTGCCTTCGCGATCTTCCTTGAGCACATACCCCCGGTTCTGAATGGTAGATATGGTTGGAGCATAGGTGGAAGGGCGGCCAATGCCCAATTCTTCGAGTTTTTTTACAAGGCTGGCCTCGGTGTAGCGGGGCGGTGCAGTGGTAAAACGCTGCATGGCAATAATTTCGTTGGAAACCAGGCGTTCGTCCACCTTTAATGGAGGAAGGAGGCCGCTGGTTTCTTCATCCGGCTCTTCATCGGTCGATTCCAGATAGAGTTTCAGGAACCCTTCGAAGGTGAGCACTTCACCTTTGGCCACAAATTTTTCGCTGGTAGTGGAAATGCCGATGTTGATTTGGGTACGCTCAAAACGGGCATCGCTCATTTGCGAGGCCACAGTGCGCTTCCAAATCAGTTCGTACAGGCGTTTTTCGGCAGCGGTGCCGGCCACGGTGCGTTTTACGATATAGGTAGGCCGTATGGCTTCGTGAGCTTCCTGGGCTCCTTTCGATTTGGTGGTGTATTGCTGAATGTGGACAAATTCCTTTCCGTAATCTTCCGTAATCATTTTCTCGGCTTCATCGAGTGCCTGCAACGAAAGGTTGACCGAATCGGTACGCATGTAGGTAATATGTCCCGCTTCGTACAAACGTTGCGCTACGCTCATGGTTTGCGATACCGAAAAGCCCAGTTTTCGACTGGCTTCCTGTTGGAGGGTCGAGGTGGTGAAGGGTGCTGCAGGCGATTTTTTGGAGGGTTTCTTGGTTGTATCCAGTACCTTAAATTCGCCATTTTTACATTTTTCAAGAAAGGACCTGGCCTCGCTGCTTGTAGTAAAACGTTTGTTGGCTTCGGCTTTGAAAGACGCCGTGTTGGTGTTGTCGGGGCTGTAAAATTCGGCATTTACCCGAAAACTCGACTGGGGATTGAAATTAATAATCTCCCGCTCGCGTTCTACAATTAAACGCACTGCCACCGATTGCACCCGTCCAGCCGACAAGGAAGGTTTCACCTTCCGCCAAAGCACCGGCGAAAGTTCAAAGCCCACCAGGCGATCTAACACGCGTCGAGCCTGTTGAGCATTCACCAGGTTGGTGTCAATGGCTCGGTAGTGTAGAATCGAATCCTGTATAGCCTTTTTGGTAATCTCGTGGAAAACAATCCTCCGGGTAGTTTCCGGTTTCAAATTCAACACCTCATACAAATGCCAGGCAATGGCTTCCCCTTCGCGATCCTCGTCGGATGCGAGCCATACCAATTTGGCATCTTTGGCCAGTTTCCGTAATTCGGTTACGGTTTTCTTTTTATCGTCGGGGATAATGTATTGGGGTTCAAAATTGTTGGCCAAATCAATGCCAAAATCTTTCTTGGCTAAATCACGGATATGGCCCATGCTTGAGGTGACAGTAAAATCTTTTCCTAAAAACTTTTCAATAGTTTTCGCTTTAGCAGGCGACTCAACAATAACTAAGTTCTCAATCATGTACGCTCAGTTTTAAGGAGGACAAAGAAACGATATACAAATTTAGGTTCAAATATTTAATTTAAATAATTAATACATTTACCGCAAAAAGTACGCAAGGATATGACCGATTCGCAAAGCAGTTTTCATAAGTATACCCGCATGTTGTGGATTCTATTCGCTGTGCCGGCAAGCCTGTTTATTTTAATAATTATATTGGCGGTAACTGGCACATTGGGCTATATGCCCAAAATTGAGGATTTGGAAAATCCGAAGATTGACCTGGCCACGCAAATTATTTCCTACGATGGCGAGGTGCTGGGAAGTATCTATTACGGAAATCAGAACCGTACTTACATTGGTTACGAACGCTTGCCCAAGCATCTGGTGGATGCACTGATTGCTACGGAAGATGTACGTTTCTACAAACATTCGGGAGTGGATTTTCGCAGTTTGGCCCGAGCAGTTGTACTAACCGGAATATTTCAAAAGTCGAGTGCGGGTGGCGGAAGTACCATCACCCAGCAGTTGGCCAAGCAGCTTTTTCATACCCCTCCGGGTTCTAAATGGGGCCGGCTGAAGCAAAAGGCTATGGAATGGGTGATTGCCGTGAAGCTTGAGCGAGCCTATACCAAAGAAGAAATCATTGCCTTATATTTCAATCAGTACGATTTCTTATACAATGCCGTGGGTATCAAATCGGCTGCCGAAGTGTATTTCAATACCTCTGTTGATTCGCTTACCATAGAACAATCGGCCATGCTGGTCGGGATGGCTAAAAACTCAGCCTTGTTTAACCCTAAACGTTTTCCCAAAATAGCGGTGCACCGGCGAAACGTGGTTTTTAACCAAATGGAGAAGTACGGCTACCTGACCCGTGCCGAAGCAGATTCTTTAAAGGCTCTGCCTCTGAGTATTGATTTTCAGCGACTGAGTCATAACGCCGGCAGTGCCACCTACTTCAGGGAGTTTCTGCGCACTTCGCTGGGGGCTACCAAACCCCAACGCAAGGAGTATGCCAGCTGGAACTATAAAAAATTTCAGGAAGATTCCCTGCGCTGGGTCGAGGATCCGGTGTACGGTTGGTGCAATAAAAACCGAAAACCCAATGGGGAACCCTACGATTTGTATTCCGACGGGCTTCGTATCTACACCACCATCGACTCGCGGATGCAGGCCTATGCCGAAAATGCCGTTCACAAACACATGGCAGAAGATTTACAACCCGCTTTCTTTCGCGAAAAGAAGGGGCGTCACCTGGCGCCTTTCTCCCGAGATCTGGATAATAAACAAATCGATCGAATCATTCGCAGTTCCATTCGATACTCCGTTCGCGGACGGACGCTTTACGATGAAGGTCTTTCTATGGACTCCATTTACAAAGTGTTCCGAACACCTGTTCCCATGACCGTTTTTTCCTGGGATGGCGATAAGGATACGGTGATGAGTCCTCTGGATTCCATCTTGTACTATAAACATTTTCTGCATACCGGATTTATGGCCATGGAACCTCATACCGGTTTTGTAAAAGCCTATGTGGGCGGGATTAATTTTGCCAACTTCAAATACGATCACGTTACCCAGGGGAAGCGTCAGGCAGGGTCAACCTTTAAGCCATTCCTCTACATACTGGCCATGCAGGAAGGCTATTCACCTTGTCGCGAGGTTCCGGTATCGCCCATTACCTTCTACCTAAACGATACCACATGGACTCCACGCACCACCGCCAAGAAGGAGGATATCAACACCTATAAGCCGCTGAAATGGGGCTTGGCGAAATCGGAGAATTACGTGTCGGCCTGGCTGGTAGATCGCTTTAAGCCACAGGCTATTGCCGATATCGCGCACAAAATGGGGGTTAAAAGTTATATCGACCCGGTACCTTCCATGATTTATGGTCCGAGCGATATGTCCGTGGAAGAAATGGTAGCCTCCTATGCTACTTTTGCGAATGGAGGAATTCATATTGAACCCCTGTATGTAACCAAAATTGAAGACAAGTATGGGAATGTTCTGGCAACCTTTCTGCCGCAAACCTGGGAATCGATCAGCGAAGAAACGGCTTACCTTATGCTTAACCTGATGCAGGGTGTGGCCGATTATGGAACAGCAGTTCGCTTACGCTCCCGTTATCAGTTAACGGCACGAATTGCCGGCAAGACGGGTACCACCAACAACAACTCCGACGGTTGGTTTATTGGGATTGTGCCCAAACTGGTTGCCGGCGGATGGACGGGTGCCGAGGAACGTTCCATACATTTTAATACTACCGCTATGGGTGGTGGGCATAATGCCGTGTTACCCATTTGGGCAGAGTTTATGCTTCAGGTCTATGCCGATTCCACCCTGGGCATTACCCAGGAAGATTTGTTTGAGGCTCCCGAAGGTTTCAGTATCTCTCTGAACTGTAACGACGAGCAGTATGCCGGAGAAGAGGAAGAGGCGTACGATGTACCTGAATTTTCAGGGTACTGATAGGTTCAACAGGCATTAGATTGCTTAGGCTTCCTTTCGGAACAGTACGCGTGTGGCTTCTTCCAGTTTACTGCATGGAATGAGCTGAATGTCTTTGTAGGAGGGCAAGTCCTTTTTTAGTTTTGGGATTACTATTTTTTTAAAGCCCAGGCGGGCGGCTTCGGCAATGCGTTGTTCCAGTCGGATAACGGGTTTTAGTTCTCCGGTGAGGCTAATCTCAGCCGCCATGCAGGTATGATTGTCCAGTGGGCGGTCGAAGGTCGAAGAAAGGATGGCGCAGGCTACAGCCAGATCGGTAGCAGTGTCCTGCACTTTTAGCCCGCCGGCAATATTCAGGAAAACATCTTTGGCGCCCAGGTTAAAACCTGCCTTGCGCTCGAGCACTGCCAGCAGCATGTTGAGCCGCCGGTTATCAAAACCGGTAGCGGTGCGCTGCGGAGTGCCATAAACGGCAGAACTTACCAGCGCCTGAATCTCGATGAGAAAGGGGCGGGTTCCATCCACGGTTGAAGCAATGGCCACTCCGCTGGCCGGTTCCGAATAGCGGTTCAGGAAAAGTTCCGATGGATTTTTAATCTCATGCAAACCATCGGCTTCCATCTCGAAAATAGCCAGTTCGGCGGTAGAGCCAAAGCGATTTTTTAACGAGCGAAGAATGCGGTAGGTATGGTGGTGGTCGCCTTCAAATTGTAAGACACTATCGACAATATGCTCTAAAAGTTTGGGGCCTGCCAGGGTGCCATCTTTGGTGATGTGTCCGATAAGCAGTGTGGGGACGTGGCTGGTTTTGGCTAGCTTTAAGAGGCGCCCGGCACACTCGCGGATCTGCGATACGCTGCCCGGACTGGCATCCAACAGGTTGGTCTGCAGGGTTTGTATGGAGTCGAGAATGAGCAGTTCCGGACGGATGCGTTCAAATTGGTTGATGACCTGCTCCAAATTTACCTCGCTGTACACCAGGCAATTGGGGTTTTTTACCGAAAGCCGGTCGGCGCGAAGTTTAATCTGTTCCGGACTTTCTTCGCCGGAAACGTACAGAATTTTTTTATCGGACATTAAGGCTACCTGAAGAGCCAGTGTGGATTTTCCAATGCCGGGCTCACCCCCCAGCAGGAGTAGCGACCCGGGTACAAAGCCACCTCCAAGCAAGCGGTCCAATTCTTCCATGCCACTTTTAGCCCGTGTCATCTTTCCCGGCTCAATGCTTTCGATGGTTTGGGGTGCGGCAGTGCTTAGGCTCATTCCCTGGGTTGAACCTGATTTGATCGGAGCAATAGTTTCTTCTACATAGGTATTCCACTGGTTGCATGCGGGACAGCGGCCTACCCATTTGGCCGATTCGGCACCGCAGTTCCTGCAGAAATACACGGTTTTTAGTTTCGCCATTTAGTGTGGTGGCTTAAGCTTATTGACAATACCGGTTGTGGAATGACCTTCTACAAAGGATATGGTTTCAACCGATCCGCCTTTCTGCATTACGATATCGTAACCCACAATGGCTTCCGGCTTGTAATCGGCTCCTTTAACCAAAACATCGGGTTGTACCGTTTTAATCAGATTGTAAGGGGTGTCTTCATTAAATAGTACCACAGCGCTGATACAAGCCAGCGAAGCCATGATTAAGGCACGTGATTGCTCGTCCTGTATTGGTCGGTCGGGGCCTTTTAGGGCGCGGATGGATTCGTCGGTGTTCAGCCCCAGAATCAGTTTGTCGCCAAAGGATGCGGCTTTTGCCAGGTACTCCACATGTCCGCGGTGCAGAATGTCGAAACAGCCGTTGGTAAAAACGATCTTATAGTTTTTAAAACGCCAAACCGCCAGCGTCTGTGCCAGGGTGTCGGGAGCGAGAATTTTGTTCTGAATGGTTTGAAAAGCGATCATGCGACGAAGATAGCAAAGTAGCGTGCAATTGGCAATTTACGTTCGGTACTTTTGAAAAAACGAATGTGTTCGGCGGGATTGATCGTTCTAATCCGCAACCTTCGGCAAGGAACCTATTTCAGCGAATTGGTTTCCGAATCGGGGAAAATTACACGGGGTTTGAAGCTTTTGGCTTCTTCAAAATCCAGGGTGGCATAGGCAATAATGATGATGATATCGCCAATGGCTACTTTTCGTGCGGCGGGGCCATTCAAACAAATTTCACCACTGCCGCGTTCGCCTTTGATCACATAGGTTTCGAGGCGCTCGCCATTATTGATGTTAACAATCTGTACCTTTTCGTTTTCAATAATGTTGGAGGCATCCATAAGATCCTCATCGATGGTAATGCTACCAACGTAATGCAGGTTCGCCTCTGTTACTCTAACCTGATGAATTTTCGATTTAACTACCTCAATAAACATAGCATTGCAAAGTTACAAAACATCCAGCCAATTTAAGATGAAAACTCCAGGAATTTCATGTGTTTGGCTGTTTTTAGGGGTGGTTTGGGTCGGGTACTACTGTTATTTTTTATGTGGAATAAATTCCAGGTTGTCGATCAAACGAACTTTGCCGGCAAAAACGGCAATGCAGGCCGTAGCAGGGATTTCTGCCGTGATTTCGGACAGTGTTTGTAAAGAATCCGTTTGAACAATCTCAAAGTATTCCAGGCGAAGCAGTCCGCAGCTCTCTACCTCGCGTTTTACCATAGCTGTTATTTCCGACACAGCATGACTTCTTACCATCTGTTTGGCCTTTTGCAGGGTTTGGTAGATGCGCGGTGCTGCATTGCGGTGTTCTGCAGAAAGGAGCATGTTCCGCGAACTCATGGCCAAACCATCCGCTTCGCGAACAATGGGACAGCCGATAATCTCGGTGGAATACTTGCCCAGTTCGGCAAGTTTACGGATAATGGCCAGTTGCTGAAAGTCCTTTTGCCCAAAATAGGCCCGGTGTGCTTCTACTGCATCAAAAAGTTTAGAAACAATTTGCGCCACCCCGTTGAAGTGGCCGGGGCGGTGCTTGCCTTCCATCACCTGATCCATTTGGCCAAAATCGAACTGGCGGGTATCCTCCTGCGGGTACATTTCAGTTACTTCCGGGGCAAATACAATATCACAGGCTTCCTCAATCAGCAAATCACAATCTTTGTTAAAATTGCGGGGATAATTGGTCAGATCCTGTTTGTCGTTAAACTGCGTAGGATTCACAAAAATGCTGACGACCGAGATGGTGTTTTGTTCTTTACACTTTCGGAGCAGCGAAAGATGCCCTTCATGCAATGCCCCCATGGTGGGAACAAAGCCGATCGATTCCCCGGCGCTGCGGTAGGTGTCCAGGGCTGCTTTAAGGTCTTTTATAGTGGTGAATACTTTCATTTTTCGCGGCGCAAATATAGGCAATTTTTCATAGGGCAGGCAATATTCTCAAAGGAGGTATGAAGCAGATGGGTGGTTTTTTTTGGAAAACGTTGAGGGGGAATTCGCTGCCTCCAATTGGCCTTCGGGTTCTTAAAGTGAATATTTTTTAGTAATTTTGCGACACTTTGGAAATACACTAAGCCCAATGGAAAATAAGAAAGTACTGTTCGTTTCCCAGGAGATTACACCGTATCTTCCCGAATCGGAACTATCCCTGATTGGACGCAACCTCCCCCAGGGAATTCAGGAACTGGGAAGAGAAATTCGGACTTTTATGCCGCGTTTCGGTTGCATCAACGAGCGTCGCAACCAATTACACGAAGTCATTCGTCTTTCCGGAATGAACCTGATTATTGACGATACCGATCACCCCCTGATTATTAAAGTAGCATCCATTCAGGCGGCACGGATGCAGGTGTACTTCATTGACAACGAAGATTACTTTCACCGTAAATATACACTCAAAGACTCTAAGAGCAAGTATTTTGACGATAATGACGAGCGAGCCATTTTCTTTACCCGTGGGGTGGTCGAAACTGTTAAGAAACTCCAGTGGGCTCCCGATCTGATTCATTGCCAGGGCTGGTTTACCGCTATGTTGCCCCTTTACATTAAAAAATACTACCACGATGATCCATTGTTCATGAATGCAAAAGTTGTTACCTCCGTGTACAAGGACGCATTCACCGGCCAGTTGGATTCCCGTTTGGCACAAAAATTGGAATGGGACGGTCACGCAATTGCCGATATTGAAGTGGTTAACACGCCCAGTTATGCGAACCTCATGAAGCTGGCTATCAATTTTTCCGACGGGGTAATTTTTGGCAGTGAAGCTATTGATCAGGAGGTTAAGGCGTATGCTGAAGTGTCGGGGATACCCGTATTGCAGCATCAAACTGAGGAGATGTACGTTAAGGCGTATTCCGATTTTTACGATACAATATTAAGTGAATAAAATTATCATGCAGGGAACAGGTTTTCATTTCATCGGACCGAAAGTTCGGATCTTTTCGGCCATACTGATGTTACTTTTCTTTTTTATCCGATGCGCCGACAAACCCGAAAGTATTGGTGCCGATTTGCTGCCCGAGAACAGTTCCCTGGGTGTTTACGACGATACTTTGCGGGTTACCCTTAAAACTGTTCCCGGAGTGGGCCTACAGGACGATGTTTCGGATAACGAAAGCTGGATGGGTTCCATTACCAACGCTATTACCGGAACTGTAATTTCCGACTTTATTTCCGACTATATTTTTACTGCATCACCCGCCTATCGTTATGATACTCTGGATGATGACCTTGAACTGGTTTCGCTGGAGTTACATCTGGTTTATTCCGAATTGTATGGTGATCTGAGCGAGGTGGCTTTCAACGTTTATGAGATGGCCGAACCGGTTCCTTATTACGATAGTACCTCTTTTGTGATGTTGAATCACATGGTAGGTGATTCGATCGGTTTTTTCAGGGGGAATGTTAGTTCGATACTGACTGATGAGCCCGAAGAGGATTACAATACCTGCGTAATTTCCCTGAGTACTGGTTTTGCACAGAAGTTCGTGGATCTCGATCTTTTAAAGGATACGATATTTCAAACGACCAATGTTGCCAATTATCGGAAAGTTTTTAAGGGGCTGTATTTTAAATCAGTGTCTCAATCTCAAACCGGAGGAGCATTAAAAATAGATCACGAAAAGTCGCGAATGGTGCTTATTACCAGCTCTCCAAACGGGGAAGGAGTCAGGAGTAATGATACTACCGAGTTTACTTTGGGATATTCCGAGTCGGAAATAGATGAAGGTGGGGTACACCTTAATTTGTTCCGGCACGAAATTTCGGCTCGGGTAGCTGCAGCGATGAATAATGCTGCTTATACCAGCGAGGCGTATCTGGTATCGCCGGGAGGGGCCCGGGTATTGGTAAGCATACCCGAATTCGATGCGTTTAAAGCAGAACATTATCAGAAAATATCTATAAACCGAGCCGAATTGGTACTTCCTTTTTCCCGATCGTTGATTGATGGTTCAATCTCGGACAATATCCGGATAGCTCGACAGCTCGGAGTATTTGATGCCTCTTTGCGTTCTCCAATACTCGACAATCAGTTGGATGGCTACCTGCAGGGAGCTATAGATTCAACCTCCAATCAGTATCTGCTCAATGTGGGCAATCATCTGCAATCCATTCTAACCGATGACGATGCAACTGAAAGCGATTCATTATATGTTTTTATTGCCGATCACTCGGCCGATGAATCGACGGGAGGGAAAGACATTGAACATTTAATATTAAATGGCAGTTCTAGCAATAATTATCCGTATCTTCGGATAGTGTATTCTAAAATTCCCTAGTTAACTATGTGCGGTATTGTTGGTTATATTGGCGATCGCGAGGCTCTTCCTGTATTGATAAACGGATTGAAACGACTGGAATACAGAGGCTACGATTCGGCGGGCGTGGCGCTGTTGCGCAATCAGATTGATGTGTATAAATGTAAAGGAAAAGTCTCCGATCTGGAAAGGTTCATGGGAGATGCTCCTCATTCCGGAAACATTGGTATGGGGCATACTCGTTGGGCTACTCATGGCGAGCCGAATGATGTTAATGCTCATCCACATACCTCCTATAACGGCAAGTTTGTAATAATACATAACGGGATTATTGAAAATTATGCACGGTTACGGGAGCGTTTAAAGGAGCGGGGTGTGCACTTTAAGAGTGAGACCGATACGGAGGTGCTCTGCAACCTGATTGGATACATTTATGAGAACAGTGAAGTAGATGCCGAAATGGCGGTGCGACTGGCGCTTTCCAAGGTAGTTGGGGCTTATGGTTTGGTGGTGATGTGTGTCGATGAACCCGATAAACTGATTGCTGCGCGTAAAGGCAGTCCGTTAGTAATTGGTGTTGGCAACGAGGAATACTTTTTGGCATCCGATGCCACTCCTATTGTCGAGTACACCAAAAGTGTCATCTATCTGAACGATGGCGATGTGGCTATCATTAGAAAGGAACAGTTAATCCTAAAAACATCTGCTCAGGATGTTGCCGTTCCCAAAGTGCAGCAATTAACTTTCGACATTGGCGAAATTGATAAGGGCGGGTATGAGCATTTCATGCTGAAAGAAATTTTTGAACAACCCCAATCCATCGAAGATACTTTCCGGGGAAGAGTGCGTGCCGATGAGCTGGAATTGCATTTGGGTGGTTTGTACGAAGTGCTCCCCCAACTTGTAGAAGCTAAAAGAATTGTTATTATTGGTTGCGGAACTTCCTGGCATGCTGGATTGGTGGGTGAGTACCTGTTTGAAGATTTGGCACGAATTCCTGTGGAAGTGGAATATGCTTCGGAGTTTCGTTATCGGAATCCCATTATTCATAAAGACGATATTGTAATCGCCATCAGTCAGAGTGGTGAAACTGCCGATACCCTCGCAGCCATTAAACTGGCCAAGGAAAAAGGTGCCCTTGTGTTGGGAATATGCAATGTGGTGGGATCCAGCATTCCTCGCGAAACCGATGCCGGGGTGTACACTCACGCCGGACCCGAAATTGGAGTGGCGTCCACTAAGGCGTTTACCTGTCAGGTTACGGTTCTGGCCATGATGGCCATTCTGATAGGAAAGAAAAAAGGAGTGCTTAGCACTGAGCGCTACCACGACCTGATTAAAGAATTTATCAAAGTACCTGCTAAAACGCAGAGAATACTGGCGCTTGCCGACCATATCAAGAAAATCGCCTCTTTATACCAAAACGTAACTAATGCTTTGTATCTCGGCAGGGGCTACCTGTTCCCGGTAGCCCTGGAGGGTGCTCTTAAGCTGAAAGAAATTTCGTACATCCATGCCGAGGGCTATCCGGCGGCCGAAATGAAGCATGGACCAATTGCTCTGATCGATGATAAAATGCCCGTGGTGGTGGTTGCTACCAAGGATTCTTCGTACGAGAAAATTGTGAGCAATATTCAGGAAGTAAAAGCACGAAGTGGCATTGTCATCGCCGTGGTTACCGAAGGCGATACAGTGATTCGCGATATGGCCGACCATGTCATCGAAATTCCGGAGGCAGAGAACGTGTATGCCACCCTGTTATCGGTGGTGCCACTGCAACTTTTGTCGTATTACATTGCAGTAATGCGCGGGTGTAATGTCGATCAGCCCCGTAACCTGGCCAAGTCGGTAACAGTGGAATAACGCCTTAACTAAAAAACAAATGCCCGTCAATACGCAAAGTTGGCGGGCATTTGTCTTTTAAAAATCGGGTTACCGGTCCTTGTATTGATCCTCGTAATATTTTACATACGAACCCGAAGTGATGTTGTCTATCCATTCCTGATTGTTCAGATACCAGCTCACAGTTTTTTCAAGACCCTGTTCAAAGGTAACTGAGGGCGACCAACCCAATTCCCTTTGCAGTTTACCAGAATCAATAGCATAGCGATGGTCGTGACCGGCACGGTCTTTTACAAAGGTGATCAGCTTGGCAGAACTTCCTTTTTTCCGGCCAAGTTTTTCATCCATCACCTCGCAAAGCAGGTGAATCAGATCAATATTGGTCCATTCGTTATTCCCCCCGATGTTGTAGGTGTCGCCAGACGTTCCCTTGTGATAGATCAGATCAATTGCCCGGGCATGGTCAATTACAAACAACCAATCGCGTATGTTCTCCCCTTTTCCGTAAATTGGAATGGCTTTGTTATTGCGAATGTTATTAATCGAAAGCGGGATAAGCTTCTCGGGAAATTGATTGGGTCCATAGTTGTTCGAACAGTTCGAGATCACTACCGGTATGCCATAGGTATTGTGATAGGCGCGTACAAAGTGGTCGCTGCTGGCTTTCGATGCCGAATATGGGCTTCGGGGATCGTAAGCGGTGGTTTCGACAAAGAATTCACCATGATCCACCGATCCATACACTTCGTCGGTGGAAATGTGGTAAAAGCGTTTACCTTCCAAGGCATCTTTCCAGGCATGGCGGCAGGCATTGAGCAGGTTCACCGTGCCTACTACATTGGTCATGATAAAGGCCATAGGATTGGCAATGGAACGGTCTACGTGCGACTCGGCAGCCAAGTGAATCACCCCGTCCACCTGGTATTTCTCAAATAGGGCTTCCACCTCTTTTTGATAGGTGATATCCACTTTTTCGAATCGGTAATTGGGTTTATTCTCAATATCCTGCAAATTCTCCATATTGCCGGCATAGGTCAGCCAATCCACATTTACAATCAGGTAATTGGGGTATTTGTTCACAAACTCACGAACTACGTGCGAACCAATAAATCCAGCCCCTCCGGTGATAAGTATTGTTTTTTGCATGGTATGTGGGTTAAAAGTAAAGCGAAAAAGTGTACATACCTCGGTACACTTTTTCGCTGTTGGTTACGTGCTTAGTTAATATTTCGGATCTTTTTCTCCCATGCCCAGGCGGTTGCCAGGGTTTGTTCGAGCGGGGTGTCGGCAGTCCAGCCCAACTCATTGTTGGCATAGCGGGTGTCGGCCCAAACTTTTTCTATATCGCCTTCGCGACGGGCTACCAATTCATAATTTAATTTTTTTCCCGTGGCTTTTTCAAAAGCATGGATGATTTCCAGTACCGAACTACCGGTGCCGGTGCCCAGGTTAAATATTTCGAAATCCTTCTTGTTCTGGTTGTCCAGCATGCGTTTCACGGAAATTACATGAGCTTTTGCCAGGTCAACCACATAGATGTAGTCGCGAATGGCCGTGCCATCGGGGGTGTTGTAATCGCTTCCAAACACGCGTAGTTTCTCACGAAGTCCGGCAGCGGTCTGTGTAACAAAGGGTACCAGGTTCTGAGGAACACCCAGAGGCAGTTCCCCAATAGCAGCCGACGGATGAGCTCCCACCGGGTTAAAATAGCGGAGGGCAATAGCTTTTAGCCCTTGGGTGGCATGCAAAGTATCCTCAATGATTTCTTCGGCAATTTGTTTGGTATTACCGTAGGGCGAAAGGGCTTTCTTGATAGGAGCGTTTTCGGTAACCGGGAGTTGATCGGGCTGGCCGTACACCGTGCACGATGAAGAGAACACTATGGAAGAGGTGCCGTATTTTTTCATCGCTTCCAGCAGGTAAATTAACGAGTTGATATTGTTGTGGTAATATTCCAACGGTTTATCAACCGATTCACCCACCGCTTTATGGGCAGCGAAATGGATGATTGCATCGATTTTATAGTGTTTGAACAGAGCCATCGTTTTTTCGCGGTCGCACAGGTCAAACTGTTCAAATGCGGGACGTACACCGGTAATACTTTCAATACCATCAATTACATCGGCCTGCGAATTCGACAGATTATCAACAATTACCACCTTATAGCCGGTTTCTATTAACTCAACGGCAGTATGTGAACCTATGTATCCGGTTCCTCCTGTTACTAAAACTGTTTGCATGCTTATTCCTTTCTATATACTTGATTATCGATTAATTCATATACCTGGTTGCTCTCAGGGCATATTGCCTGGTTATTGGTGTCGAAACGAAGTTTATGACCGTATTCGCTCACCCAGCCGGTTTGCCGGGCCGGATTGCCCACTACCAGCGCATACGGACGTATGTCTTTGGTGACAACGGCTCCTGCACCAATCAGAGCATATTCACCAATGGTATGTCCGCATACCACGGTGGCATTGGCACCAATGGAGGCTCCCTTTTTTACCAGGGTGCGGGCATATTGGTCTTTGCGTACAATGGCACTGCGCGGGTTAACAATATTGGTAAATACCATCGATGGACCCAAAAATACATCATCTTCACAGATCACTCCGGTGTAGATGGATACATTGTTTTGCACCTTAACATTGGTTCCTAGTATGACTCCGGGCGAAACGACCACATTTTGCCCTATATTGCAGTTGGCTCCCATGGTACAGTTGGTCATAATATGGCTGAAATGCCATATTTTAGAGCCTTCGCCAATGGTGCAACCCGCATCAATTACGGCTGTGGAATGTGCAAAATAGGCCTGAGACATGGGTTATTTCTTAAAGTAGTTTTCTATTTGGGTGCAAATATAATCCAGTTCGCTTTCCTGAAGTTCGGTGTGCATTGGAAGCGAAAGTACCTCGTTGGCCAGTTGTGCCGATACCGGGAACTTCCCGACAATGGTAAAGGCTTTTTGACCGTGCATAGGGACCGGGTAGTAAATCATAGTTGGAATACCTTTTTTTTCCAGGTAATTCTTCAGCTCGTCACGAACCTCCTTCACCTTCAGTGTGTACTGATGAAATACATGACTGGTGTGCCGGGCAGGTGCAGGGGTACAAATGCCTGGCAGAGCCGAAAGCCTCTCGTTATAGTAGCTGGCAGCCTTCCGTCGGGCTAGGGCATATTGGTTGAGGTACGGTAATTTAACATTTAAAATGGCTGCCTGTATGGAGTCCAAACGGGAGTTAATGCCTACCTCATCGTGGTAGTATTTCACGTTGGCGCCATGGTTAGCAATGCATTGCATTTTTTTTGCCAGCGCATCGTGGTTGGTGATGATAGCGCCGCCATCGCCAAAACAACCCAGATTTTTCGATGGGAAGAAGGAAGTGCAACCAATTGTTCCTAAAGTTCCGGCTTTTCCGCTTAGGGTTCCGTCGTTGTATTCGGCTCCCAGGGCTTGTGCGGTGTCTTCAATAAGATATAGGTTATGTAGCTCGGCAATGGAAGTTAGTTCGGTCATATTAGCACATTGCCCGTAAAGGTGTACCGGCAAGATGACACGTGTTTTTGGGGTGATAGCCTTGCGGACTTCGTCCGGATCCATTGTAAACGTGAGGGGATCCACATCCACGATAACCGGCTTTAAACCCAGCAGGGCGATTACTTCCACCGTGGCAATAAAGGTGAAATCGGGCGAAATAACTTCGTCGCCGGGTTTCAGGTCTAAGGCCATAAGGGCAATTTGCAGGGCATCGGTACCATTGGCACAGGTAATCACATGCCGGGCATTCAAGTATGCTGCCAGATTCTGGCGAAACGCGTTCACCTGTGGACCGTTAATAAAAGACGTGGTTGAAATAACCTCCTGTATGGCGGCATCTACCTCGTGCTTTATCTTTTGGTACTGCTTATGCAGATCAACCATCTTAATATCTGGCATGCACAAAAATTTTCAGCGAAATTAAGATTTTCAGGTTAACCTACCTAACTTCTGTCGATATTCTCGAAATACAAGCACTATCGCATGAACCCGGGTCTCCAGGGATAGAAATAGCATCGTTATGCTCTGAAACACCGGTTTTCCGTTCAAGAGCATTATCTTGTTCATAACTATTTGGTGGCAATAATTTGTATTTTTGTGCGCTGTTCTATTTTTATCAAAACTCTTTTCATTGGATTTAGCACCCTATATACGCGACTTAATTTTATTGAATGAATGCGTAATACTTCGTGGGGTTGGCGGGTTTGAAACCACTTACAAACAGGCCAAACTGGATCGTAGCCGCAACACCATAGCCCCTCCTAGCAAAAGAATAATTTTTCATCCCGAATGGATTCAGGATAACCGGGTATTGGAGGAACACCTGACCAAAATGTTGGGAATCAGTCGGGAGGAAGCTTCAGATCAGGTGGATCGTTTTAGCCACGAGTTCTACCAAAAATTAAAAACTGAAGGAACCGTCTTGTTAGAGGGGATTGGAGAATTTCGTTTCAACGAACGTTCGGTGGTACAATTTACGGAGTTGGATCAAACCAACTATTTGGCCGATTCGTTTGGATTGGAGGTGCTCGATATAATACCCGTAGCTGAAATCCAACCTGCCACCCAGCCGGAAGAGTTACAACCGGTAACGCTTTCCGGTCGGAAATTAACCGGCTGGTATGTTACTATCGGTGTTTTGGTATTGGTGGTGGCCGTAACATTGATCATCCTTCTTTCGCAGCAGCAGCAAATGAGCAACCTGGGGTGGCCCTGGTCGGGTAAAACAACTACCGCTGACGAGGTATGGGTGCTCGGGTCGGCCGATACCCTTGTAAGCGATACAGTTCTTCAATCCATTGAAAACAGTTTAGATCGGCAAACTACGCCACAGCATGCACTGGCACTGCCTTCGACGGAACAGGTTAAAGACGGAAGCGTCAGTGAAGCAAACTATCTTTTAATCGCGGGTAGTTTTAAGAATAACCGAAATGCCGAACTCCTGCGCGACCAGTTGATTCGGAAAGGATTTAAGGCCGAAGTCCGCGAAACAGGGATCAATTTTCGTGTCATCATCGGACAGTTTGCCGACAGGCAACAAGCCATTCAGGAGCTGAGACGCATGCGTTCGCAACTCGATCAATCGGTGTGGTTGTTGGAGGAAAATCTTAAGTAAAGTTAATTGAGGTACACGAAGCGATTAACAAATCGGTGTTCTATTTCATTCTCCAGGATAACATCCAGATAATAATACTGGTTAGCTGCTAATGAAGTTTGTGCTTCAAAACTTATAATAGCTCTTTCATCTCTTGAAGAGTAGGTATCTGCAATAATTTCTAAATTAATAATGGTTCCATCTGTATCGTTAATCAATTTGGCTGATGCTATTTTACTATAGCTCCAGTAATATGTAAAGAAGTTCGTTGCAGAGGTTATTCCTGTATTTATATTGTCTGAATGGTCGTTTACAGATCTAAGATGTTTTCTTACAAAACGTACCCCGTAACTGTTTCGTATGCCTGTTTCAGAAGTTATGGTAAAATATTTGTCTTGATAATAGTTGTCAGGTTCATTAGGAATTGGATCTATGCTGGCATTCTCTGAGATGGTCAAGGAAGGTGAGATATTAGTCAGGTCAACATCGGCCCACACATAGCATAATAAATAATTATCTGTCATTAATCCTGATCTGTCATTCGGGTGGTATACAGCATAATATCTGCCGTCATCTATTGTAGTCCATAATTGATCTGGAAACTCAAAGGTCTCAAATCGTGCTGCTGTATTTTGAAATTGAATTGGATAGTATTCCCGGTTACCTAGGGGATCAATCAGTATAAGATTATTAGTGTCATTCAAATTGGTAATTGTAAGGTTGGAGTTCGGATCAAGTATATACCCTTCTTGTATCAATGGTGAAAAGTAAGCCTCCCTATATTCTTGGTAATCATAGTATTCATGATAGGGAATGGTAAAGGAAATTTGGTTAGTTTCTGATATTTGCCCTTCATAGGAGTTTTCCATATTAATGGAAACCGCATTCATTCCCCTTATCTTGTTAACTGCTACTTCATAGTATTTTGTATCTCCATTCTCGGCAGTAACAATAAAATTAAACGGATAATTGAAATTTAGTGGTGTGGAGCAATCGGGACTAATGCTAGCTCCTACTGGGAGCTCAATCTGCACTGTTAAGGCAGAAATGTCTTGCGATTGATATACATCCAAAGTAATCAGGTTTTCAGATAGCGTGGTTTGTATTTCCTCTATGGTAAATGACTGAATGTTGTTGTAACTCCATCCAATCAGTTCAACAATAATGGAATAGATCCTAATATCGCCGTTCTCAGCAGTTACTTGGAATTCACTAATTTCAGTGAAATCAATTGGATCATCGCAACTTGGAACTATCTGTGCACCTTGGGGTAGGCGCACAACTACTTGTCTGTCATCGATTGATTGGTCATTACTTGCAAAAAGAATTACTTCGTTGCTTTCATGATTAACTTGGCAACTTATGCCATCAATGGATATCTGAAGGATTTTGTTTTCGGCATTAGCTATAGGGTTCTCAGATTCTTTATCCTTATTACATGAGACAAATGCCAAAAAGAGAAAAGCTGTGGTTAGTTGTAAAATAGGTTTCATAAGAAATAGAGCGGATAGTTTCAAGGTTCCTACGAAGACTTTTGGAAAAGGTTCTTGAAGCATACATAAAACCTAGTAATATACTTTTTCCTATGTACCAGTTTAATGCCTGTAGAAAGAAATTAACTTATACAGCTACCTGGTTTAACCTGAACCTCAGGCCCAATCATCTTCAGGGTTCCATCTGCATCCTCAACCATCAAAATCATACCTTTCGATTCAATGCCTTTAATGTTCCGGGGCTCCAGGTTTAAAAGCAGAGTCACCTGCTTGCCGATGATCTTATCAGGTTCAAAATACTCCGCAATTCCCGAAACTACTGTACGTTGATCGACGCCGGTATCTACTTTAAGTTTCAGGAGTTTTTTGGTTTTTGCCACTTTTTCAGCTTCCAGTATGGTACCAATACGAATATCCATCTTCATAAAATCGTCGTAGGAAACCGCAGGTTTTTGAATTGCTACCTGTTGCTGCTGAGCTGCATTTTGTAATTTGGTTTGTTCCAGCTTTTTCAGTTGGGCATCCATCTCCGAGTCTTCAATTTTCCCAAATAATAGCCCTGCCTGATTGATTTTATGACCTGTCTGCAACAGGTTGGTGTTGCCAAGGGTGTTCCAGTCGATAGCTTCAATATTTAAAAATTCGCGCAGTTTAACTACCGTTTTAGGAAGGAAAGGTTCCATCAGGGTCGAAAGGCTGGCAGTTATTTGCAGCGAAATATTCATGATGGTCTTTACCCGTTCCGGATTGCTTTTCTGCAATGCCCAGGGTTCGGTATCTGCCAGGTACTTGTTGCCCAGCCGTGCCAGTTCCATGGCGTTTTTGAGTGCTTCTCTCAGCCGGAATTGTTCCATGCTGCTTTCCACAGACGCTTTTATTTGTGCAATGGCGTTAAGCGTTTCGTTATCGAAAGCGGTTAGTTCGCCACGCTCAGGCACCTCTCCTCCATAGTACTTATGGGTAAGCACTACCGAGCGGTTCACAAAATTGCCCAGTATGGCAACCAGCTCGTTGTTGTTACGAGCCTGCAGATCCTTCCAGGTAAAGTCGTTGTCCTTGGTCTCCGGTGCATTGGCACAAAGCACATAGCGAAGCACATCTTCCTTGCCGGGGAAGTCTTCGAGGTACTCATGCAGCCATACGGCCCAGTTGCGAGAGGTGGATATCTTCTCGCCTTCCAGATTTAAAAATTCATTCGAAGGAACATTTTCGGGGAGTATATAGCTGCCTTCTGCCTTCAGCATCGCAGGGAATATTATACAGTGAAAAACAATATTGTCCTTACCAATGAAATGGATCAAACGAGTATCCTTCTGTTTCCAGTATTTTTCCCAATCCGGAGTAAATTCTTTGGTAGCCGAGATGTATCCGATTGGCGCATCGAACCAAACATAGAGTACTTTGCCATCGGCACCCTCAACGGGTACGGGAATTCCCCAGTTCAAGTCGCGACTCACCGCTCGGGGCTGCAATCCGGCATCAATCCACGATTTGCATTGCCCGTATACATTTGGACGCCAATGTGTATTCTCGCTTAAAATCCATTGTTTCAGAAAAGCTTCGTACTGATCGAGTGGCAGAAACCAGTGTTTGGTATCCTTTAAAGTTGGAGTGCTTCCAGATAGGGTCGATTTGGGATTGAGCAAATCGGTGGCGTTTAAGGAGGTGCCGCAGGCTTCACATTGGTCGCCGTAGGCTCTGTCGTTTCCGCATTTGGGGCATGTGCCAATAATATAGCGGTCGGCTAAAAACTGTTGGGCTTCCTCATCGAAATACTGCTGGGTGGTTTTTTCGATGAATTTTCCTTTGTCGTATAAGGTTCTGAAAAAGTCCGAAGCAGTTTTTGCATGTGTTTCACTGGTTGTTCGCGAATAGATATCGAATTCGATACCAAAATCGGCAAAAGCCTTCTTATTAATTTTATGATAACGGTCTACGATGTCCTGGGGAGTAACACCTTCTTGTTTTGCTTTAATGGTAATTGGCACACCATGCTCATCCGAACCACAAACAAACAGAACTTCTTCTGCCTTCATCCGCAGATACCGCACATAAATATCGGCCGGAACGTAAACTCCTGCCAAATGGCCAATGTGAACAGGGCCGTTGGCATAGGGAAGTGCTGCAGTAATCAGGTGGCGTTTGTAGTCTGTCATGATATAGTTATTTAATCGCTCAGTGTGCGTGTAAGTTTTGTATATTCACTCCCGTTTAAGCAACGGAAATGGTCCCGCAAAGATAGGGAAATGCAGTATTCTAGGAAATAGCACAGAGAACAACCATGCAAAGTCAGCAAAAAATGCCCACGCTGAAGGCCGGCGATCAAATACGCATTGTGGCTCCGGCCAGCGCAGTAGAAGAATCGTACATCGAAAATACAATCGAATCGCTGGAGGGTCTTGGATACCAGGTGACCTTGGGAAAACACCTGATGCAAAGATACCATCAGTTTGCCGGAACCGACCAGCAACGACTTTCCGATTTTCAGGAGGCGCTGGACGACCCACAGGTTCAGGCTATTTTTTGTGCCCGTGGAGGATACGGTTCGGTTCGTATTATCGACCGTCTGAATTTTGACCGATTTCAATCGGCACCTAAATGGATAGCAGGCTTTAGCGATATTACGGTTTTTCACGCGCATATTAATTGCCACATGGGGCTGCCCACGTTACATGCCCCTATGCCGGTTAATTTTTCAAGTACTTTTTTTCAGGAGAATCTCAAACAGCTTAATCGGCTATTACAGAACGATAAACCCAAAATTCAGTTTCTTCCGGATAGTTTAAATATGGCAGGGAAAGCAACTGGCCACCTAGTTGGTGGAAATCTGTCCATCCTATACAGCCTACAAGCTACCCCTTACGAATTGGACACCCATCAGGCTATATTGTTTATTGAAGATGTGGGTGAACAACTCTATCACTTGGATCGCATGATGAATAACTTTCGGCTATCGTGCAAATTCAATCAGTTAAGTGGCCTGGTGGTTGGCGATTTCTCCGAGATGAAAGACAAGAAAAGGCCTTTTGGGAAGAATTTTCGCGAGATTATTGCAGAGTACTTTTTCGGTATGAATATTCCCGTAGCCTTCAATTTTCCGGCGGGTCATACCGAAAACCATGTGCCTCTCCGTTTGGGCTCCGCGGTCGATTTTCAGGTTCATGCCAACGGAGCCAGTATCACCTATTTGTAACTGGCGACCCATTGACCGGGAGCAGGACAATGGGTCAACTCGCATTCGTCGCACAATTTTTTGAGAAATTGGCTAACTTCATGTAAGCAGATAATTTTTAGTCAGCAGCTTATGGCTCCCACAGTTGAGATTGGTCAAAAAGGCGAAATGCTTGCCGCCGAACACCTGGTTCGAAAGGGTTATAAGTTGATTAGTTTAAACTGGAGGTACAAACATAAAGAGATCGATATCCTGGCATACGATCAACATACTTTGGTGGTGGTTGAGGTGAAACTCCGAAGTAGCTCCGAATATGGTGAACCCAGTGAATTTGTCACCTTAAAAAAACAAAGATTTTTGGTTGAGGCTGCCGAGGCCTACCTGGAAACACTTTCAACTGCTCCTGAAGTTCGCTTCGATATCGTTTCCATTGTGGGGCATTCGGGTAATTTCCTGATTGATCATATCGAGGATGCCTTCAACCCTTCATAAAGGGGATGCAATTACCGATATAGTTTAGGGTACTATCCACGTCGGGTAAATTTTTTCTGAAATTCTTGATATTGTGAACAACTCATTCCGGTGAAAAGTAAAATATCACTGGAATTTGCTTTACTTTCGGAGTGTTAAAAATGGTTCTTTGCCCGGTTTGAAAGGATTTAACGGCAAATGCTGTAAATTTTTCACCTTGTAAAGAGGCAATATTTTTACTTATTTTACTTTATTATGATTTAAGTCTTGCTATTGGGCGAGTATATGAAGTACCTACAATACACAAAAAAATTACTGCTGCTGATTTGGAGTGTGTCCCTTGGCGGGTTAGTGCATGCACAACAAATCCCCCAGGTATCCCATTTTATGTACGATAACCTGCGAACCAATCCGGGCAGTGCCGGAAGTATGGACATGGTTTGCTTAACCGGGATTTCCCGGTTGGGTTTGGTGGGGATTCCCGGAGCACAAAATAACCTCATATTCAGTGCCGAGGCGCCTTTTAAAATATTGGGCACCAAGCACGGAGTGGGTATGTCGTTTTATAACGATGTAATTGGGTATAATAAAGATATCAATCTGCAATTGGCCTATGCCTATCGCTTTACTATTGGAGATGGTACCCTGGGCGTGGGATTGAATGTTGGACTGATAGAAAAAAATCTCGACAGTCCTTCGTGGATAACCTCAACCGGAGCGACCGATGACAGTTCTATCCCGGTTGGTGGAGATAATAAAATGGCTTTTGGTTTAGGTGCCGGCATGTTCTATCGAACAGAGGATATTTATTTTGGAATTGCAGCGCTTAACTTAAACCAACCGGAAATCATTCAGCAAACGACCAGCAATCAGAATAATTCAGAATCAAATTATAACCTTACTCCCCATGTTTACGTAACTTCTGGTTACAACATGCAGTTGAGTAATCCGGCATGGGAATTACGGCCGGCGGTTCTTTTAAAATCTGATTTAATCACAACCGACCTGGATGCTAACCTTACGGCCATGTACAATAAAAAAGTATGGGGAGGCGTTAGCTACAGGGTTGCAGGAGCCGTGGTACTTATGGCCGGGCTCGAAGTTTTTGAGGGGCTTAAAATTGGGTATTCTTACGATGTGCAAACTACTTCGTTAATTCGGTATACCCAGGGAACCCATGAGATAGTTGCGAATTATTGCTTTAAAATTGGAGTGGAAAAGGCACCCCAAAAATACAAGAGCATTAGGTTTTTATAAAAAATTAATTAAATTTATATACGATTTAATTTCGACTAGAAAATAGTTATTTCAGATAAATTCCTTTGATTATGAAAAAGATTATTTCTTTTGGTTTCGTATGTGCCATACTCCTGGTCACAAGCTGTTCTGTTGGAGGAGGTGGCGAGCTTACCGGTGTTGCCGGTAGGGCGAAATACTTTGAGCCAGATCCTTACGGGATGATTTTCGTGCCGCAGGGTAGTTTTACGATGGGGTTGAACGACCAGGATGTGCCTTGGGCGCAAAACACCTATTCTCGTACGGTAACCGTGGATCCGTTTTGGATGGATGAAACTGAAATTACCAACAACGAATACCGACAGTTCGTCTTTTGGGTACGGGATTCGATTATGCGAAGAATGTTAGGTGAAGTGATTGATGATTTCGTGATTTCAGAGGATCAGTTTGGGAATCCGATTGAACCCCCCAATCTGAACTGGGATATGCGTATTGATTTTCGAGATGAAGAAGTCAATGAAACGCTTAGCGATTTGTTTTACAACGAACAGGAACGCTTTTCCGGCAAAAAGGAAATCGATACCCGAAAATTACAATACGAATACTACTGGGTAGATTTGAAACAGGCTGCTCGCAAATCGAATCGTTATAACTATCAAACGAAGGAATATGAAGGTTTTGTGACTAATGCCGATGGCGAACGCGTAGAGATTCAGGATCGTTCCAGTTTCATCATTCGCGAAGTGGTAAATATATACCCCGACACACTGGTTTGGATTGCCGACTTTACCTATTCATTTAACGAACCCTTAACCACACGCTATTTCTGGCACCCTGCATACGACAACTATCCGGTTGTTGGTGTTACCTGGAAACAGGCCAGTGCTTTTTGCCGGTGGCGTTCCAACTTTCTGAACGCTGGTTTGGCTGCTTCGGGTCAACCTCCCGTACACGATTATCATTTGCCCAGCGAATCGGAGTGGGAATATGCAGCACGGGGCGGTCTGGAACACTCCATGTATCCATGGGGCGGTTATTATACCCGTAATAAAGAGGGGTGCTTTTTAGCCAACTTCAAACCTTTGCGCGGTAATTATATCGACGATGGCGGATCGGTGACTTTGGGAGTAGGAACTTATCAGCCGAATGAATATGGTTTGTACGATATGGCTGGAAACGTGGCCGAATGGACTAAAAATGCCTTCGATGAATCCGCGTATGTTTTTACACACGATTTAAATCCTGATTATTACTACAATGCGCTTCCCGACGATCCTCCAGTCTTGAAACGGAAGGTGATTCGTGGTGGTTCCTGGAAAGATATTGCTTTCTTCATGCAAAATGGTGCACGTACCTATGAATATCAGGATACTGCAAAATCGTACATTGGTTTCCGGTGTGTCAGACCTTACCTGGGATCAAATTAAGGGTAACAACTAGCTAAACAAATTTCACAAAGTATGATCAACATAACGGATATTGTTCAGAGTTCGGGTTGGAAGAACTTTATGGCCAAATTGTATGGGATGGGGGCAACGGTGGTTATCGTTGGTGCTCTGTTTAAAATCAACCATTGGCCAGGAGGTTCTTTAGTTATTACTCTCGGGCTGCTCACGGAGGCAGTTATCTTCTTCTTTTCATCGTTTGAACCCTTGCATGAGGAATTGGACTGGACTCTGGTATATCCCGAATTAGCAGGACTCTCTGATCCGGATGAAATTGAAAATTTCAAAGAACGGAAAGTTATTGAAGAAGGCGGGCGTTCTATAGAACGCATCGAGGAGGTGGTTGGAAAAGCCGCCGGAGGTATGGATGAGATGGCTCTAAGTAGGCTGGGTGATAGTTTTTCCAAATTATCGAAGACAGCAGAAGGTCTGACTGATTTGAGCAGAGCAACAGCAGCCTCGGACGATTTTGTTAAAAATCTTCAGGGTGCTGCTACTTCTATTGGAGGTCTTACCGAAGCTTATAGTGCTACAACAGAATCGATTAAGGAATCGACCACCAGTTTAACCAGTTCATACTTTGATGCTGCAACAAAAATCGCTCAATCGGGACAGAACATTGCCGATTCTTACCAGGCGATAGCCACGACCATTCAGGAGGAGCAAAAAAATATTAGCCTGGGAAGTAAGGAGCATGAAGCTCAAATTGAAAAACTCAACAAAAGTCTATCTGACCTGAATACGGTATATGAGTCGCAAATACGGGAAACCCAAAACCATATGAAAGGATCAGCTGAATTGTACAGCGGTTTGCAATCGATGATTAGCAACCTCAAAGATTCAGTTGTAGAGACCAATAAGTACAAAGACGAAATGACCAAGTTAAAACAAAGCATTGCGTCGCTTAATGGTATCTATGGGAACATGCTTTCCACCATGGACGAGCTGACGAAATAAACCGTAATCAAGGAATAAGAGATCTCAACAACTTATGGGCCACGGTAAAGAAACCCCCAGACAGAAACTCATTGGTATGATGTATTTGGTGCTTATGGCGATGCTGGCACTTAACGTATCCAATGAAGTACTTAACGCTTTTTCTGTGCTTGATAACGGATTACATAAAACCATTGAAACCCTCGAAGGTACCAATACCCAGCTAATTGCTGATTTCGAGGCACAGTATGAGATGAACCCCGGGAAAGTGGGCGTATGGAAAGACAAAGCCTTGGAGGTAGCAGAGAAAGGGGAAGCATTGTACGACTTTATTGAAGCCAAGAAGAAGGAAATTCTGGAAAGTGCTGGAGAAGACCTCTCTGTGGTTTACGATGAGCATGGTATTCTTAATGTCGCGGCTATTGGAGCCAAGGATAAAACAGATGCACCCGCTTTTATTATGGTCGGTGACAATAACGATAAAGAAGGAAAAAAGCTTCGCCTGATGATGGAAGATTTCAGAAATCATCTGGTGGGAAACGTTCTTACTGCTGAAGATGCTGAGTCGGTTAGAACTTCCATAGAAAGTGGTTTGGATACGGAAGTACATGGGCATGGTGATAAGGCAGCAAGTGGCACTGAATTGCACTCTTGGGAGAGCACTCATTTTGAACATTTACCCATGGCAGGAGTGATTACTATACTCACAGGGCTACAGATCAATGTACAAAACGCCACAGCTGAGGCATTGAAATATTTGTACGGCCAAATTGATGCCGGATCGTTTAAATTCAACAGATTGGATGCAACGGTAATTCCCAATTCAAATTACATAATCAAGGGAAACGAGTACAATGCGCAGGTTTTTCTGGCAGCCAGCGATACAACTGCATCGCCTGTAATCTATGTTACGAGTAATCCTCGTCCCTACGATTCGGTGCGTGCTGAAGATGGAATTTCCTGGGCCTATTCAAAACGAGAAGATATTACCTATGAGGAACTTGAGGTAGAACCTGGCTCCGGAAAGGGAATTTACCGTGTACCCGGAAGCGCATTAGGTGAAAAAACCTGGGGAGGATTAATTGAACTTACCGGGCCATCAGGAAGTAAGATTGTTAAACCTTTCCGTCAAAAATACCTGGTGGCAGAAGGATCGGTTACTGTAGCGCCTACCAAGATGAATGTGTTCTACCTGGGTGTGGATAATCCGGTGGAAGTTTCGGTGGCAGGTGTTCGTCCTGAGCAAATTGAGATTGAGCTTACCAATGCGAGGCATATCATGAAGGATAACACCTACATAATCCGCCCCATTAGACCGGGTAATGCTTTTGTTGTGGTATATGCTAAAATTGATGGTCAAAGAAGGGAAATGGGGAGGAAGGAGTTTCGGGTAAAAACTGTACCCAGTCCGGTAGCCATGGTGAACGAGCAGAAAGGAGGAGCCATCAACCAGAATGTGTTAGCTGCTCAAATTGGTGTGGTTGCAGAAATGGAAAACTTTGATTTCGATCTTAAATTTACCATTACGGAATTTACTGTATCAGCTGTCGTGCAGGGTTTCGTTCGGGAATATACATCCAAATCGAATCGGTTTACACAGGAACAAAAAAACCTGATAAAGAACCTTAGTAGAGGGAACAATGTTTATATTCAGGATATTAAAGCGGTAGGACCTGATGGTTCGACTCGTCCGTTATCCACTATAAACTTCAGATTGAACTAACCTTTTAAATTTGATATGATGAAAAAGATTGTGTTTTGGCTAATTGGAGTGATGCTGCTGGCAACCGGTATCGGTTTACAAGCACAGGACAACCTGAAAGAAGTTTACGTACGGGAACATATACCTCATAAAAAACCGGTTCCTTACGAATATATGCGGGAAGCTGATATAATGTGGTCAAAAGTAGTATACCGTATGATCGACTTACGTCAAAAGCAGAACTTGCCGTTATACTATCCAACAAAACCTATTGGGGGAAGGATGAATTTGGTCGATTTGCTGCTTTGGGGGATTGATAATGAAGGCGTTCGCGCATTTTCAACCAACGATCCTCTGAACGAGTTTACCGCACAGATGACCATTGACCAAATTGATCAGGCATTTGCAGCTGGTACCGATACTACTAAAACAACCGATCCAACCACTGGGCAGTTAGTGGAAGTGATTGTTGAAAATCCCCGCAAAACATACGAAGTACAAAAGCTCCTGATAAAGGAGAAGTGGTTTTTCGATAAAAACCATTCGGTAATGAAAGTTCGGATTATTGGAATTAGTCCAATTCGTGTCTACAATCGTTTGGATGATCAGGGAATGCCCACTGATGAGATTCTTCAGTCACAAACCTGCTGGATATACTTCCCCGAAATACGTCCTATATTGGCGAATCACGAAATTTTTAACCGACAGAATGATTCACAACGGATCTCCTTCGACGATTTCTTTATGCAACGTCGTTTTTCCAGCAATATTTTTGCAGTTTCCAATGTGTACGACAATCGTTGGAATAACTCCTATACTATGGGCGTTGATGCGTTGATGGAGGCAGAAAAGCAAAAGGAATGGCTCTTTAACATTGAACACGATTTGTGGGAATACTAGTATTGGATTTACTTAAGGTTAGATAAAACACAAAAGGCTGTCCGGTGGGACAGCCTTTTGTGTTTTTATCCTATCTGGAAATATCTTCCGGGTAAAATGGAATAATGGTAGTTTGTGTTTACCTTTAATTATCTTGAAATTAGGAATGTTATGGCCTTACTTTGTACCATGAATATTACTGCGCATGACAGACTTACATCCGTTGGTCTTAGGATATAAAAACATTGGATATTCCATAATCACTATCCGGGGAGGTAATCTGCGGTCCCGTCGAATGAAACCGGTCGGCCTTATTTCAGATAGTGATAGCACATTGAGCTGGCTGGGGATGTTAACCATTGCGGTGCGCCATTTGTAACCAGTCAGCTTTTTTAATGCATTCTTGTTTGGCAAATAAAAAAGCGATTACAACATTATTAGTAGTAATCGCTTGATTATGAAGTGGTCCCACTTGGGCTCGAACCAAGGACCCTCTGATTATGAGTCAGATGCTCTAACCAGCTGAGCTATGGGACCTGCTCCTTTTTTAAAAGGATTGCAATGTTAGTTATTTCATTTGAGAGTTGCAATACTTTTCGGGGCGGAGTACAATAAAACTAATCGATACGTTCAATACCTCCTAAAACCACCTGCATCAATTGATCGAGATGTTTTTCAGCGATCTCATTTTTTTCGGCTCGGGTGGACGGAAGGATGTCGGTGCGCCAGGAATCGAAATAATTGCATAGAGAAATGGCCCCATATGACATGCCCAATTCGTGCGATAATATGGCTTCGGGGGCAGTGGTGGTATTTACCACATCGGCACCCCAACGCCGGTATAGGTTCGATTCCGCCCGGGTGGATTGCCTTGGTCCATCCACCGCCAGTACCGTTCCTTTGGTGTGTACGGTAATACCCTGAACCACTGCGGATTCTATCAGGCAATTGCGAATGGTTTCTGAAAACGGCTTATGGAATGCTGTATGGTTTAATTGATCCAGCTTTATCTTGTCGGTAAAAGTCATTTCGCGATGCGTAGTTAAATCAATAAACTGGTCGAAGACCACTAAATCTCCGGTTTCAATCTCTTCCTGCAAACTACCGCAAAAAGAAGTGGCCACAATATGGGTGCATCCCAATACGTGCAAGGCGTATATATTGGCGCGGTAGTTCACGGCAAATGCAGGAATTTCGTTTGCTGCCCCATGTCGCTGGAGAATACATACCTCTTTGCCCATTCGTTTTCCGGTACTTATTTTCGTGCTCGGGCGACCGTAAGGCGTATCCGGAAAATGTTCAATTCCATCGGATAGTATATCGCCCCTGCGCATGCCTTTACCCAGTATCAACCCTATCTTAATCATAGTGCTTCGTTGGTTTATAATTGATTTTTTTACATTTGGAACTTCCATGTGGATAATCGTGCTCTTGTGTATTCAACCCAAAATAATGGATATTACATTTTGAATTACGAATAGTGTAAAGATCATTGATCCTCTGAACTATTTATATCCAAATTGGGTTTACGCAGGATTTAACACAATGCACATCATACTGAATGCCAAACCAGCTATATTTATCCCAAATTGCATTAGTACGAAATTACATGAAAATACGACAGTCTCAAAACATTGATTTCAACAGCTTTTCGGCGGTAATTTTCGACTGGGGGGGTGTGATTACCGAACTCGAGCCGGCACGTTGCATTGCCGCTTTTAACGAACTGGGTCTGGGCACAATTAAAAACTATCTGAATGACATCCGTCCTTCGAACCCTTTTATTCAGTACGAAACTGGTAGGATACAGACACCTGAGTTTGTGCAATACCTTAACGATGATATGGGGAAATTTGTGAATCCAAATTTGATTGAAAGTGCCTGGTGTAAGATGTTAGGCCACACCCCAATAGTTCGTCTCAGACTGCTTGGCATCTTGAACGAAAAGTATAAAACATTTCTGTTAAGCAATACCAATCCGAGCCATACTCATTACTATTTGAGGTATCTATTGGATTCCATGCAGTTCGATTTTGGCTCGGCTTTTACTAAGATGTATTTTTCCTATGAAATGGGTGTCATGAAACCCCATCCAAAAATTTTCAAAATGGTGATTGAGGAGCAACAGCTGGATGTTTCAAGAACTCTTTTTCTTGATGATAGGCCTGACAACATTAGTGCGGCTCGTGCACTTGGATTGCAAACAATTCAGGTTGGACCGGAAAATCCAATTGAGATTTTGTTTGCTGAACTTTTACACTAGCGGATTCGGTGGATGGGTCTTCAATAGTTTAAAAACTCATATTACAAAAAATTGATTAACTTGCTATTACGAATAAAAATATACGGTTATGAAATTGAAATTTTTTGTAGTATCCTGGTTTTTAGGACTCGCCGCCATGGCTTTCAGTCAGTCGCCGAAACAAGCGGTTTTAGTAAACCTGAAGGATGGTTCCTCCATTGATGCCCTGCATTTCGGGCAAGATAAGTGTGGTAAGGAAACTTATGGAGATAATTATATTATTATTCGTGGAAAGTATTTAGGTAATGTTACGGAGATTAAGCAATACCACGACATTGAGAAAATTGTTCTGGAAGGATACTCCAAGGATCCGGTAGCCTCAATCGGGAATGAAAAGGGCACCGTGCGTATCTTTAAAAAAAATGGCGTTGCGGTAACATTGGAAGAGGCAGAAATCGCCATGTCGTGTTATGGGACGGGGGATAAGTACAACACTGTTGTAGTTACCTTGTTAAATCCACTAAACAACAAGGTGGCTGAGCAAACCATTCACACCAGGGACATTCAATCTGTTATTTTTAAATAACTGCTGAAAGGTAATTCTCCATCTTGGCACCCAACTCTCCAACTCTTGAATCAAGAGACAGGATTGTATGCAATGAATATGTACAATCCTCATTTGCAGATTGTGGACGATTGGTAAGGATATAAAGGCTTTTTAGTTACCAACCTATACAGCCAGTTACCCTGAAGTTGTGATTTACTATACCTGGGTTGTAGGTTCCACCCAGTCCCCATTGGACTTTATAAGGTTGATCAGCTCCTCCACGGCGAGATGTTCCGATACATTTCGTTTTACTACTTCTTTTTCCTTGTACAGGGTAACTTTTCCGGCGCCTGTTCCTACATATCCATAATCGGCATCGGCCATTTCGCCGGGGCCGTTCACAATGCACCCCATTACACCAATTTTCAGTCCCTTGAGGTGCGAAGTTCGTTCCTGTATCTTGCGGGTAGTGGTTTGTAAATCAAATAGCGTTCGTCCGCAGGAAGGGCAGGAAATGTATTCCGTTTTGGAGAAGCGCACCCGGCTGGCCTGTAAAATGCCGAATGCCGTTTCGATGCAACGTATCTGCGGAACCAACTCATTGGCTTCAAGCCATAATCCATCGCCTAAACCATCCAGAAAAAGCACTCCCATGTCCGTAGCTGCATACAGTTGAAATTCGCCCGGGGATTGAACACGATACCGTTTTTTGAACACTACAGGCAGCCTGCAATCGGCGTTCATCATTCGAAACACGGCTGATCGGATATCGGCATGCCAATTGGCATTTTCCGATTCCAATACGAGAATGAGTTGTTCTTGTTTGATGCGGTGTAGCATGTCGGAATCCAGTGTTGATGCCAGCATGATTAGAAGTGCACCCGGTGGAACATTTTTGGCTTTTTTAAAAGCTTCAAAACTGGTGAAAATATTGCATTGGGAACCACGGTATTGCCACACATTTCGTTGAGGAGGACGCGGTAAATGCAGCGGCCATTCGTCAACAATCAACCCATCGGGTGCTAAATCGGAAAAGGACCAACCAGACGAAGCATGGTAGTTCCAACCCACTGCCTGTAGCGCTGAAGGAGTAATGTCGCCGGATAAATTGGTAAGAACAGAAGGCAATGCATTTGCGCCTATGTTGGCATACGCGTGGGTGACGCGACGTTTGTATTCGTAAAGATCAATGGGTAAGTCACCAAACCCGGGTACGGTTGGGTGTCCTTCTCGTTGTTTAATATACTTAACCAGGCTTTGTGCAACTGGAATTTCGGCCTCAGGGGCTTCGGTAAGGGAAACTCGTATGGTATCTCCCAGACCATCTACCAGTAAGGCTCCAATGCCTACTGCCGACTTAATTCTTCCATCTTCACCTTCGCCGGCTTCGGTAACTCCCAAGTGTAAGGGAAAGCACATTCCTTCAGCAGCCATTTTATCTGCCAGAATACGGGTGGCATATACCATTACCCGGGTGTTGCTGGACTTCATGGAAACTACCACCTCATTGAAATCCACGGCTTTACATATGCGCAAAAATTCCATTGCCGATTCGGCCATGCCTTCGGGTGTATCGCCATAGCGGCTCATTATGCGGTCGGACAAGGAACCGTGGTTGGTGCCAATGCGTAACGCCGTGCCATGCTTTTTACAAAGGGAAATCAATTCTAAGAATTTTGTCCTTAAACGGTCTAGTTCTGACTGGTACTGTTCCGGGGTATAATCCAGCATGCCCTTTTTACGATCCACAAAATTTCCGGGATTAATTCGCACCTTACTCACTATGGCCGCAGACAGTAAAGCGAGCTTAGGGTTGAAATGGATGTCGGCCACGATGGGTATAGTACAATGCTCATGACCCAGTCGTAGAACCAGTTCCTTTAATGCTTCGGCTTCTTTCTGTGTAGGTACCGTAACACGAGCGTATTCGGCTCCTGCTTGGTGAACCGCAAGTATCTGTTTGGCAGTGGCCTCAACATCAGCAGTTGGGGTGTTGGTCATGGTTTGTACCCGGATGGGATACGAACCACCCAGGGGGATTCCGCCAATAGTTACCACATGGGTTGGCCGGCGTTGATACCGGACAAGGTGCTGTAGTTTGTGTTGCATCTTAAGAATAAATCAGCCCTGGCAAATGCCAAGGCTGACAAAGTTAGTAACTTGATCCCAACAATTCCATCACTTACAATCCTTTCTAAGTTCGACTAACTTATTTGATTACCGAAAACCGAAACTGCTGTAAAAATAAAGGCTTTACATAAGAGTGAAGATGAAACGGTTATGAATCAAATCATTCTTTCAAATGATTGATATCATCCTGGAATGAGGGGAATTAACGATTTCATGTACCAAGAAACGCTATTGCCATAGGAGAGGGAAGTAATTTTGCGGAAGACAGAAACTAAGTATTCATGTGTGACTTAACAGAGTGGATCTATTAACGATGGGAGTGGGTAAAACCGTTGTCGATTTGGGGTTGAGGGAATGGCGGTGATTACCTCCCGGATTCAACGTGTTTTCCGGGTTTTATTTTGAAGATCCTATTGATATGATGGATTCCAAGGATGGTGCCATCGGATAATCTAACTTGCCGTTCGCTGCCTCCGGTAAACAAAAAACCCTGCCAGGAGCAGGATTTCAATATATTAGTTCTTTATAAGTACTTAGCAGGCGTATTCAATCGAAAGGGCTTTGCTTAACGATTCAGGACAGATTTCATCTTTTATAATGTAGCTTCTGGCACCGGCTTCGATCATTTGCACCACATACTTCATTTCGGAATGAAAGGATACTGCTATAACAACCAGGTTGCGATATAGTGTGGTTGCTTCGCGAGTTGCTTCAATTCCGTTCACTTTTGGCATATTGATATCCATAAAGACCATATCGTAAATCCGATGATTTAGTTCTTTCAAACATTCTTCCCCGTCCTTGGCAATAACGATATCGTCAATTTTATCCTGAAACGAGTCCAATAGCATGAACTTTAATGCCTTCGAAAAATGAGGATTGTCGTCTGCGATTAAAACCTTTTGCTTCTTCATGGAGCTAGTAATATATTCTGTTAATCCGTCCACCACAAAATACCTTCACAAAAACAAATGTATCTAAAGATATAAAAAAAAGGTATGGAGAAAATACGCAAATTATGGATTGTGATACGTAACCTTACTTGCGTATTTACCGACGTTGCGGTAACCTGTTTGGGGTACGGAAGTTGGAGGTGTGCTGTTCGATCCAGACAAAACAGTAATTATGAATGCGTTGAATGCATGAGGCAGATGCAGCTGGCATCGGCACAATGAGTAGGGTTAAACGAAATTACTAATTATCGGGCAGAAGCATGGGTGAACCCCGCATTTTGTTTTATGAAGCGGATTTGGTTTGTTGTATTTCAGGGAGGTTGCCAGGATTATGGAATTTCAACCGATTCATCGCTTTGGTGTGGAGGTTCAATGCATAAAGTAACTTACATAACGAACGCATTGACCAAAAAAAGAAAAGATTGAAGTCCAACACTTCAATCTTTCTTTCTTCTGAGAGGTCACGGGCGGATTCGAACCGCCGTACACGGTTTTGCAGACCGCTGCCTAGCCACTCGGCCACGCGACCTTTTTTCTAAGTGGGTGCAAATATAGAAAATATTATTCAGATACAAACTCTTGCGGCAGGTATATTAAACGTGCCACTGAGCCGCCTCCGGCATGGTGAAGGTATACCCCTATTAAGCCCCATGTCCGGATGCTGAGCTGGTAAACCGATTCGGTTTCGGAGGAGATGGTTTTTTTTGCTTCCAGGGGAGTACCCATAAGGGTAAAGAAGCGGGCTTCGGTAGGGGTGGGGTTGCTAATGTGTATTTTGCCGTACTGAACGGTAATCAATGGATGATCCTGTATGGTCGGGGTTGGTTCCAGGGGATTCACCTCAAAAAGGCAATTGGCAAAAGCCTGATTGGAGGCCTGGCGCAGGTTCTCGAGTAATTCATAAAGTTTATTTCCCGGGCATTCGGTAGCACAACCATCGCGATGGCCGGCAATTACCGGCAGTGCTGCGTTCAGTGGGTGTGCATGTTGCGCCAGTGGGTCTAAACCCTGTTTTCCGGCTTGCCAGTTTAACAGATGTACCAGCGAGGATAGGGTTGTGTCGGTGGGGATTCTATTCGTGTAATCGCCCAGGATGCAAGTGCCTAAGGTTCCACTATTGGAGGCGCAGAAGTGAGCTCCCATTACACTGTCCTGCTGAAGGGTATCGGGGTCGCGACCTGCGAAAATAAGACCATTTTGGGCAATAAGATAATTGTACCCAATATCGCTCCACCCTCGAACTTCGGTATGATAGAGGTAGATATTCCGCACTACCTGTACATAATTGGTGTCGGTATTTGATCCCGCGCTGTGATGAATAATCAGGTTGTACACCGGATTGGGCACTCGCTCATACTCCGGATCCGGGAGACCCGTGCGCCATTCCGTCTGGCTAATGATTTCGGGCTCGGAACAGCCTGCGCTTTTTTTTTTCGCACTCCGGAGAGGCATGGCATTTTCAGGAAGTCGGGCATCGATATAGGTAAAGGTTATATCGCCCTGTATGCTACCCGGGTAGAAGGTGAATTCATCAACCGCATGGTGTATGGTAAGCAGATTGCTGTATTGCAGGTTGCTACTTTCATCGCTGTGCGGATCGGCCTTTAACCACAGGGTGTCGTTATCGGCAGCAATCCACGAGCCGGTAAAACTGTCGTTGGGGGCTATGGCAACTGCTATGCCCGTGGTTGGATAATGGGTGGTTATGGTGTATGGGCGCGCACTTTTATTTCGGTGTTCATCAAAAATGACTTTTTGGGTGTGCTGTCCGAAACTGTTTGAATGTAGTGCCAATAGAAAGAGCAGCCAAAGTGCATAAGCTATTGATGGGTGGGGTTTCGTATTCATAAAGCGTATGTTAACAGGGGTTGTTTAATCCATAATCTCCGTTTGGCAGCAGCGCGCAAAAAGTACTTTGCCAGTACCCGGGGTTTTGTTACCTAATGGCTTTTGCTTCGTTGGCAGGGCCCCGGCTAAAGTTCCTGTTGGTTGGCGTTCCTTTCCTATAGGAGCGTTCGTGCGTAGTTGGCCCTTGCCTATTTTTCAGCATATTTCATCAGGCATTCCTGGCAAATACAATCCGAATATTCTTCACTGAGCCTGAAAAAATCCTTTTTGTGGATGGACACTTTTTCGCACCAGCAATCGTCCTGACCCTGACAGGTGAAAAATTTCCCGCAAGCCGGGCATTTTTTTAGTTTTCCTCTCATATGCCACGATCCATTTTTAGTTCAACACTAACCGATGCCACATGGCCCCCAAAGGGAGGATTTATCTTAGCCAGGTGGATAGCTGCCTGTTCAACCATATCGGAACTGGCAAGAAGTTGTTTCAGTATCCGGTAAGCTACATGTTCGAGCAGTTTGGACGGGCATTCCATCTCATCCCGGACAATACGGTAAGCCTGAGAATAATCGTAGGTGTCGTTCAGGTCGTCGCTTATGCAGGCAGAATCGAATGCTACATCCAATTCCAGGTTGACCGTATACCAGGCTCCGGTCTGGTTTTCTTCCGGTATATGACCGTGGAAGGCATAGATCTGCATGTTGTTCAAAAAAATTTTGCCCATGGTTATCCAAGTTGAAGGCTAAGATAGCAATAAATAGGGCAGGGTGTATTTATTGACAGGCTTGCTATTTCGGAGGTTCAGCAGCATCAACGAAATTATAAAATGCTTATTTTTGCATTTTGCATACCCTAAAATGTATATGAAATTATGAATCAGGAAGAACCCGTCAAGTCGTTGAATTTCATCGAAGCGATGATTGAGGAGGATATTAGGAGCAAGAAGCACAGCGGCTCGTTGCAGTTTCGATTTCCACCCGAGCCCAATGGTTATTTGCATATTGGGCATGCCAAGGCAATATGCCTGAGTTTTGGCTTGGCGGCTAAGTATAAGGGGTTATGCAATCTCCGTTTCGACGACACCAACCCGATTAAGGAAGAGGTGGAATATGTCGAAGCCATCAAAGATAATATTCAATGGCTGGGATTTACCTGGGACAAGGAATGCTACACTTCCGATTATTTTGAACAACTCTACGATTGGGCCATACTGCTGATTAAGAAGGGTAAGGCCTATGTGGATGATAGCAGCGCTGATGAAATAGCCTCCTGGCGGGGAACGCCCACGCAGCCCGGACAGGAGAGCCCCTGTCGGAATCGTCCGGTGGAGGAAAGTTTGGATTTGCTGGGACGGATGAAAAACGGCGAATTTCCGGATGGCTCCAAAGTGGTACGTGCAAAAATAGATATGGCATCGCCCAACATGCACATGCGCGATCCGATTATGTACCGTATTAAACATGCACACCACCACCGTACCGCTAACGAATGGTGCATTTACCCGATGTACGATTATGCTCACGGACAGAGCGATTACATTGAAAATGTAACCCACTCGCTGTGTACCCTGGAATTTGAGGTGCACCGACCACTGTACGACTGGTTTCTAGATAATATTATCGACGACGAAAAAGTGAACCGGGAGCGAACCCGCCAGACCGAGTTTGCCCGGCTGAACCTGAATTATACTGTAATGAGTAAACGGATGCTTTTACAGTTGGTAGAAGAAGGGCATGTTGAAGGATGGGACGACCCGCGGATGCCTACTATCTCCGGCTTGCGCCGTAGGGGATACACTCCGGCATCGATCCGGAACTTTGCCGACAAAGTTGGTATTGCCAAGCGCGAGAATGTGATTGATGTCAGCCTGTTGGAGCATTGTGTGCGTGAGGATTTGAACAAAATTGCCCAACGTGTGATGGGCGTGCTGGATCCGTTAAAGATTACCATTGCGAATTACCCCGATGGGCAGGTGGAAGAGCTTGAAGCTATTAACAATCCGGAAGATGAAAGGATGGGTACACGTCGGGTTCCCTTCTCAAAAACCATTTATATTGAACGGGCTGATTTTATGGAAAATCCGCCGAAAAAGTATTTCCGTTTGTCACCCGGAGCCGAAGTGCGTTTGCGCTATGCCTACTATATTACCTGTACCGAAGTGGTTAAGGATGCTTCCGGCACCATTACCGAGCTGATCTGTACCTACGACACCGCTACCCGTGGTGGCGATTCGCCCGATGGCCGTAAGGTTAAAGGTACCCTTCACTGGGTTTCGGCCGAAAAAGCTCTAAAAGCCAGGGTAAACCTGTACGATCGTCTTTTTAGTCTCGAAGATCCATACAGTTGTGCCGAAGGGGAAACCTTCCTCAGCAACCTGAACCCCAACTCGCTGGAACAGGTGGAAGCATTTGTGGAACCTTTCCTGGCTGAAGGACAGCCTTTTGATCACTATCAGTTCGAGCGTCTAGGATATTTTTGTCTCGACAAAAACAGCACCCCCGGGAACCTGGTGGTTAACCGGACGGTTACCCTTCGCGACTCTTGGGCGAAGCAGGCTGAGAAGTAAGCGCGGTGGATCAGTTAATGGGTTCTTCCCTGCATTCCGGAAGGTGCTTTTTTAGCAAGTCAACCAAAATGCGGGCGTCTATGGGTTTGGTAATGAAATCATCGCATTTGCTGTCTTTGGCTCTAAGGCGATCTTCTTCAAAGGCAAAAGCAGTTTGAGCAATAACGGGTATTTCGGGCTGGTGTTCCTTGATTTTTCGTGCCGCTGTATAACCATCCATAATGGGGAGCTTTATATCCATAAGAACCAGATGGATACGGCCTTTTAGTGAGCTGGCTTTGTTGACGCCTTCCAGACCGTTTTTGGCCCAGGTAAGTTTGATTCCCAGAGAACCTAAAAGTTTGTTTAGATACTCATAATTGGTTTCATCGTCTTCCACAATGAGTACTCTTTTTCCTTTAAAATAATCTTTTTCAACATTTTCGAACAACTCAGATTCCTCATCCAATGCCTTGGCGTTCGAATCGTAGTTCAGGGTGAGTGTGAACGTGCTACCCTGGCCTTCGGCAGAGTTGAAGGTTATTTTACCACCCATGGCCTCAGCAAAGGCCTGTGAAATGCTTAAGCCCAGTCCGGTTCCGCCAAATTGCCTGGTAGTGGAGGTTTCGGCCTGCCGGAATCGTTGAAATATCTGCTCTCTGAAATCATCGGCAATTCCAATGCCGGTGTCTTTAACCTGGATGTATACTTCCTGATGCTCGCGGGAAATGCTGTAGGAAAGCTCCACTTCGCCCTGGAGGGTAAATTTAATGGCATTCGACACCAGGTTGGTTAGTATTTGAGAAACCTTCTGACGGTCGGTATGTAACATAATATCGCGTCCCGAACGGCGTTTCATGGTGAATTTCAAGTCTTTTTTGGTGGCCGAGGGGGTAAAAAAATGGTAAATTTCGTCGAGTAGCAGGTTAAGGGAAAACTGAATCTGGTCCAGATGGATTACTCCCGATTCGATCTTCGAAATATCAATAATATCGTTGAGTATATGGAGTAACCGATTCGATGATTTAGTGATGATATTCAGGTATTTATCGCGTGATTTTTGGGGAAGGTTCTCGTTTCGTAACAGGTTGGTAAAACCCAGAATACCATTCATCGGGGTGCGAATCTCATGCGACATGTTAGCCAAAAAAGCCGATTTTAAACGATCGCTTTCTTCGGCTCGCTGCATTTCGCGCTGCAATTCCTCGTTAGTTAGCTTCTGATTAACGGCTACCGAATAAATGGCTGCAATACGGGTCAATATCTTCATGTCCTCATCGCAATAGCCTCCGGATTTGTTGGCTACCACAATGTGTCCGATAGGAATATTTCCCGATATGGCCGGCACGGAAAGGTAGTTTTGAATTCGGCATCGACTGATTCCCTCTGCGTGCAGTTGGCGTAAAGAGCCACATGTATTCTCGTAGAAACCATAGTATTCTTCGTTGACACCTGCCCACAACCGTGTATAATGCGCATCGGATGAGGGAATACGAATAACACTGTGTCCTGAATTGCTCCAGTCAATACTGGAGTCGGTAGTGCTGATCACTTTATCGTTGGTAAAGGGATCCTGGTAAGTGGTGTAACCCAGGGTGCTGCCGGTAAGTTCCTGTGCCAGGGAATCAACCGTGTGGGATATATTGGACAGGGATAATTCCGGGTTAATAATTTCCTTGCTGATTTGAGCAATGGCTCTGTTTACCATGGTTTCATGACGAATTTTGGCATCGTTAATCTTGCGCTCGGTAATATCACGCAGTACGGAAAGAATGGATTGTTGGTGTTCATAAATAATCAGCCGGGCATTTACTTCGCAGGGGAGCTCTTTACCCTCGTGCGTCATCAGGGTTACTTCGTGTTGTGAATACCCTTTGGTGCGCAAGTCTTCCAAAATTCGGGGACGGCGAACCATATACTCCGGTGTTACAAAGCGCAGTACACCTATCTTTAAAAGTTCTTCCCGGCTTTTGCCAATTATCTTGCAGAGCGTCTCGTTCACCTCCAGAAAATTTCCGTCCATATCGGAAAGAAGTATGCCATCGTAGCTGTTGTTGAATATATTCAAAAAGTTTTCTTCGCTGATTTTATGTGCCGTGTCGGCTGCATCGCGCTCTTTTTCCCGAAGCCGGATGGTTTCGAGCATGAGGTTGAAATTGCTGTACAATTTTCCAAGTTCGTCGTGGCTATCATGGGGCTCCGGTGCTGTAAAATCCTTCTTTACGGCAATTTGCGAGACGGCTTTGGACAGACGCAGGATGGGAGCCGTTATATGGCGTTGAAAACGCCAGCCAAAAAACAGGGCCAGCAACAGGGCCAGCGAAAGCGCCAATATGGAACTGTACCCCAGTTTAACATACAATCGGTTCAAACCGGTTTCCTGTTGCAGGTATACCCAGCCAATGAATTCCTTTCCCCGGGTAACCGGCAAATAGATATAGATATTTGAATGCTGATATTGGATGGCTGCATCGGAGTAAAAAGCCATGAGTTCGGGCTTGGACAGCTTGGATTCAATTTGCAGGATCTGCCGATTCGGGTTGAGCAACGCTGCAATAGCGTACCTTCGGTTGTGTACCAGATTTTTTAATAAGGGGGCTGAATAAGGGGCGGAGACATTCACCTGCTGGTTCAGAAAGAAATCGCGTATGAGACAGGCATCTTGTTGAATGACCATCTCCAGTTGATTGCGATTGCTTTTAACCGCGCTAAAACTTGAAATAATAAACCCGGGAGTAACCGCTGCCATGCTGATAACAACGGTCATGAGGATGAGTTTTTCCCGTATGGATCGGTTTCTAAATCCTGCCTTCATGGGTTTTTGCCTTATGCTCTATTGCCTGTTATGTCCACTTTTCCTAACAAAAAATTACTAACGCTGCACAGCCATTGTGCTAATTTAAGTTACTAAAATTTGTGCACAGAGCAATGCCCGTAATAGGGAAAGAAATGGAGTTAATGTCAGAAGATACATCTAATCAGGATTTTAAAGTAGCGATGGTTTACTATTCAGAACTGCCCAAAAAAGGACCCCTAGAGGGTTATGGTACTTTTTGGGTGGATTGCTGCTTCGAAGTTTGTACCTTTAAAGCGTAGCCCGATAGTATCCATAAAAAGATAAGAACGGATGCCACGAATTCTGATCGTACATTACCATCTTCATCCGGGCGGTGTTACCCGGGTTATTGAGTCGCAGGTGCAGGCGTTGCAGCTTCTGAAACCTCCGCCGGAAGTGATAGTGGTAGCCGGTCATTCCGAAAATCCCCAATTCTTCTATCAAAAGGGAGTGCCTCTGTATATTGAGGAAGCCTTAAATTATCTGGATCCCAAGACCAATTGGCGACAGGAGTATGAAGTACTTACCCGTTTTTTTGGCACTCTGGTACGTGCGGACGATATCCTTCATGTTCATAACCTGAACTTGGGGAAAAATCCCTTGCTTACCCGGGTAGTCCTGGAATTAGCCAGCCAGGGAATAGCTGTGGTGAATCATGCCCACGACTTTGCCGAAGACCGCTCCAAAAACTATCAGTTTTTACAGGAGGTACTTTCCATCTTTACCAACCAAGGGCTGGATTCGACGCTATATCCATCCTTACCTCATTTGGGGCATGCGGTATTGAATACCACCGATTACCATCGTCTGATGTCCTATGGTGTCCCCGGGGATAGAGTATTTCTGTTGCCCAATCCGGTTGTGGCAGAAACTCCCCAGGAGGAGACCGGACTGCAGTTGGTGCGGGAAAAAATTTGTGCCATTCTGGGGCTTTCCGCTGATAAAAAAATTGTTACCTATCCGGTCCGTGTCATCCGGCGCAAGAACATTGGAGAGTACATACTTTTTTGCATGTTACTTCAGAAGGAAGCCCACTGGCTGGTAACGCTGCCTCCAAAAAATCCGGAGGAAAAAACAGCATACGACCGCTGGGTAGATTTTTGCAGCCAGGAAGCCATTCCACTCTGCTTTGAAGCCGGGACCAGTGTATCGTTTGCCGACTTAATCCGCAGCAGCGACTTTTGTTTTACCACCAGTGTTCAGGAAGGTTTTGGAATGACTTTTATGGAACCCTGGTTGATGGGAACTCCGGTAATTGGAAGAAAACTGGAAAACAGCACGGCCGACCTTGAACAATCGGGGATACAATTTCCTTTACTCTATACCACGCTGATGGCTCCGGAGGGTCAGGATTTTTCGCAACTCACCCAAGAGCATCAAATGCAGGTTATCAGACAGTTAAAGAATGATCAGGAGAGCCGGGAAGCTTTCCTGAAACGCAACGCGTTTATTTCGGATTTACTTAACTCAATTGCCCCGGATCTTATTGAATCCAATCGGCAAATAATTGCCAGAGATTATTCAATTGAAAGCTATGCACATCGCCTCGAAAAACTATATCAAAAAATTGCTCGATAACCTGCAGCCCCTTGAACCGGTCGCTACTGGCACTATAGCTCGTTACACCCGCGAGAAGGGCATCAAGGCGGTGGTATTTGATATTTACGGAACCCTGTTAATTTCATCCTCGGGCGATATTGACCTGGCCGAAATTACTACGGACCATTTACGGATCGCTCTTGAGGCTTCGCAGATCAAAATACGAAATAGTGCAACGGAAACGCTGGATCATATTCTAAAAGATTTTGAGTACACCATTCGTATTTGTCACGATGCAGCCCGACAAAATCAGATTCCCTATCCCGAAATTGACATTTTAAGTATCTGGCGCATTGTTCTGATCCATGCCCGAAGGAAAAAACTGGTCGAATTCTCCGATGAAGCCGACATCATGCTTATGACCTGTGTTTTCGAATTCCTCAGTAACCAGGTGTACCCCATGCCGGGTATGAAAGAAATTGTTAAAACCCTTGGGGAGAAAGGGATGCCCATGGGTATCGTGTCCAATGCACAGTTTTATACTCCTGTGCTGATGAACTACTTCTTGTACCATAAAATACAACTGGACGACCAGGTTATGGGGTTCGATAAGGATTTGACCGTTTTTTCCTATAAATTGGGAATCGGCAAACCCGATCCATGTCTGTACGAAGAACTGGTACCCTCCCTGAAGTGGAAGTATGGCATCGTGCCATCCGAGGTGCTTTTTGTGGGCAACGACATGCTCAAAGATATTTATGCCAGCAGCAGGGTTGGGTTCAAAAGCGTTTTGTTTGCCGGCGATCAGCGATCGTTGCGCTTACGACCCAACGATGAACGTACCGCCCAATTACGACCCGATCATATTATCACCGAGCTAAATCAAATACTAAACATTCTGGAATGAATATTTCGCATCTGAACATAGGTATATTGCATTCCCTTATCGGCAAAAACGATGGGGTGTCAATAGTTATTGATCAAACCGTGCATGCCATGGTGAAGGACATGGGAATTGAGCTGGGGAGCATCTTTTTTTTGGCAGCTCACACCTCACCGCGCTTCAACGCCGAAACCAATGATATCTTCTGGCATAAGAACGAGGTACATAAGTCCATTATCCGCAATTTTTGTAAGGAACCTCCCGAAGGTTTCGATGAAATGATTCATGAGAAGGCCCTCTATGCAAAGGATATCATCAAAAAGTTTGTCCGGAAGAACAATATCGACCTGCTGATCGCCCATAACACCTCCCATCCATACAACTTTATTACTGCGGTAGGCCTGGGATATTTTATTGAAGAATTACGCGATCAGGGTATAATCTGGCCCAAGGTAATGGTATGGTGGCACGATTCGTTTTTTGAACGCCCCCAGTTCAGTAACCCCAACCGGGTGATACAAAAGTACCTCAGGTACTTACCCGGCACCGAAATTGACGGGCTGGCGTTTATCAACCAGTCGCAACCCCAACTGGCCAAAAAACTGTATCAATCCCTAAATCATCCAAGAGTCGATAAGTTTTTCGACAATCGTACCATTGTGGTGCCCAATACCAGCAGTATCGACTGGGAATGGAAACATCTGGATTGGAACCGGGACACCTTGCATGCACCTCCGGCCGATAACTACAACGATACCTTTCTGCGCGACATTGGGCTGTTGGGCGAAATAGAAAAGCGGGGCTACACCCTCGAAAATACCCTGATTCTTCTTCAGCACACCCGGGTAGTGCCCCGGAAGAAGATCGAAGTGGCTGTCGATTTTGCCTTCGAGCTGGAAGCACGTTTTAAGGTGGATGGAAACCGGAAATGTGTGGTATTGCTGGTTAGCGGGCATTCGGGCGACGAGCAGGTGGAATACAAAACCTTTCTTCAGGAGCATTATGAAAAAATGTGTTCCGCGCACCCCGATTACGAGGTTGTACTCCTGTTTGGCGAACATCGGATTTTAAGCCACCGTGATATCATTGTAGATAAAAAATACTATAATTTTTACGAGGTGCCCGCTATTGTTGCGGCGCACGGCGGTATGGGTACCTATTTCAGCGAAATTGAAGGTTTTGGAAACAACCTTCTCGAAATGGTTTCTTTTGGGCTTCCCGTGGCCATAAACCGGTACGATGTATATGCCTCCGATATTGCGCCCTACGGTTTTCAGTTCCCTTCCGTAACCAACTGCCAACTTACCGGTGAGGTGGTGGATGAATCGTATCGGGTACTCACCCATATGCAGGCTCGCAACCAAATGGTGAAACATAATTTAGAGGTACTGCACCGTAAATTGGATCATAAGATTATTGCCGAAAAACTTAAGCCATTGATAATGAAAATGTTTACGCGGATATTAAATATGGAATAGTTTCAAGTAGTTAACCAAATACGATACCCTATGGGCGACTTTTATCAAGATGGTGTGGTGACCACACTGCATAATTTACACAACCGGTCGTACGAGGAGTTGGAGCAGAAAATGCTCCACTTCTCAAAAAAACGACCCATGTCCCTAATTCTTCCTTGTTTGTACTCCGAACTGCAGGGGCCGGCTTTGGGAAACATTATTGATGAACTGGTAAAGGTACCCTATCTGGAAGAAATCATCATTGGACTCGACAAGGCCACCAGGGAAGAGTTTGAACATGCCAAGAAGTATTTTGGCCGACTGCGAACCCACCATCGTATCCTTTGGAACGACGGGCCACGCATGAGAGCCTTGGATGATCTTCTGGTACAGGAAAACATAGCTCCCAGCGAAATGGGTAAAGGGCGCAATGCCTGGTACTGTTTTGGATATTTTAACGCCTCGGCCCGTTCCGAGGCAGTGGCTTTGCACGACTGCGATATTGTGACCTACTCCAGGCACATGCTGGCTCGTCTTTTCTATCCGGTAGTTGACCCTACCTTTAACTATAAGTTTTGTAAAGGCTACTACTACCGAGCCGATGATAAAAAACTGAACGGGCGTGTGGTTCGCCTCTTGGTTACTCCGCTGTTACGGACCTTGAAACGTTTCTTCGGAAACGACAGCTACCTCGAATATCTGGATAGTTTTCGTTACCCGCTGGCCGGCGAGTTCAGCATGCGGGCCGATGTAACCAAAACCATTCGCATACCCAGCGACTGGAGCCTGGAAATCGGAATTCTCACCGAAGTGATGCGAACCAATGCCATTGGACGAATCTGTCAGGTCGATATTGCCGACCGCTACGATCACAAGCACCAGGAACTCTCCGAAGCCGATTCCAATGCCGGGCTTTCCCGGATGAGTACTGAAATTTCGCGTGCCATTTTTGCCAAGCTGGCCACTAATGGAGTTGTGTTTTCCCGGGGACTGATTCGATCCATCAAGGCTTCGTACTATCGCACCGCACTCGACTTTCTCGATCAGTATCAATCCGATGCGGTTATTAACGGGCTCAGTTTGGATCGCCATGTGGAAGAACAGGCGATAGATATGTTTGCCATCAATGTGTACCGTGCCGGTGAAATGTTTCTCGATAATCCGATGATGGTACCCACGGTGCCCAGTTGGAAGCGGGTCATCAGTGCCATTCCTGACATGTACAACCGTCTGCTTGAGGCCGTGGAGGTAGACAATGCCTGACGGGCGTATAGGCATGAAATACTATGAATTTGTAAAGCCAACACCTCATGAGTACCGATCAATTTACCCGTCAGATACAATACCGCTTGTGCCGCATTTATGGTGAAATGCCTCTTGCTTTGCCCCGTTTGGAGGCTTTCATTCAGCGGGTGGTTCAGGTAAGAGATCGCATGGTATCCAAAGGAGAAAAATGGACGGAAAAGGATGTGGTTTTAATCACCTATGGCGATAGCATTCAGGAGGATGGAAAAAAACCACTCCAAACCCTAAACGATTTTCTGGTCAAATTTGTGGGAAACGCCGTGAGCCATGTCCATTTGTTGCCTTTTTTTCCTTATAGTTCCGACGATGGTTTTTCGGTGATCGATTATAAAATGGTCGACCCCCGGTTGGGTAACTGGGATGATATCCGTGCATTGGGTAAAAACTATCACCTGATGTTCGATTTGGTAATTAACCATGTATCGCAGCACAGTGAGTGGTTTCAGAATTACCTGCAGGGCAAGCATCCGGGTAGCGGTTATTTTATAGAAGCGGATCCGGCTACCGATCTTTCCTGTGTGGTGCGGCCCCGCAGCCTGCCCTTGCTAACTGCTTTTTCTACTCCGCAAGGACAAAAGCATGTTTGGACCACCTTTAGTGCCGATCAGATCGATCTGAATTTCTCGAATCCCGAAGTATTGCTTGCCATGATGGAGGTATTTCTTTTTTATCTGGAAAAGGGAGCACGGATAGTTCGGCTCGATGCCATTGCGTTTTTATGGAAGACTGCGGGTACCAACTGTTTGCATTTGCCCCAAACCCACGAGGTGGTCAAACTCATGCGCGACATTTCGAATTTTATCGACCCTGCAATTCTTCTGCTTACCGAAACCAATGTGCCGCATTGGGAGAATATCAGCTATTTTGGACAAGGCGACGAGGCTGCTATGGTTTATCAGTTCAGCCTGCCACCCATGTTGTTGCATGCGTTGTACCGTGGAACCTCGTCGTATCTGAATACCTGGGCGCAAAGCGTGTCGGAAGCACCTCCGGGATGTACCTACTTTAATTTTACGGCATCGCACGATGGTATTGGGGTGCGGCCATTGGAAGGTCTTTTGCCATATGACGAAATCGTAAAATTAGCTGATGCTATGAAGGATTCGGGAGGCATGGTAGGCACCAAACGAAACGGTGATGGGAGCGATAGTCCCTACGAAATTAATATAACCTACTTTGATGCTATGGCGCGAACGGTGCATGGGGAAACAGAGTGGCAGCAGCAACGCTTTTTATGCTCTCAAACCCTGATGATGGCTTTTAAAGGACTGCCTGCTTTTTACATACACAGTTTGCTGGCAACACCCAATAATTACCAGGGAGTCAAAGAAACAGGGACGCCACGAACCATTAACCGCAGAAAATGGCAGGCCGATGAACTGTTTTCGTTACTGGATGGTTCCGGTCCGCACGCCTTTATTCTTAAGGAAATGCTTCGCCGGATGGGTCTCCGCAAAACGCTCCGCGATTTCCATCCCGATGCCTCTCAGGAGGTGGTGTTCGTGGATGATGAACTTTTTTGCATGAGGCGGGGCAGCGGCATAATTGTGCTTGCTAATTTAACTGCGCACCACAAACCGCTTTCCATCCTGCTAAAGCCCCTGGGAGGATCCAATAAACGTGATGTGCTTACCGATAGGCCTATTCACGACATTCCGGTCCTGGCTCCCTATCAGGTGTGTTGGTTGCTGTAAAGCAAACTGCCCGCAAAACCCGGATTCGGTTTTGCGGGCAGCTTTTGAAGAAGTTCTGTTTAACTATTCCCTACACCGACATGTCGAGCAACGAACGGCTGATTCCCAGGTTCTGTTGGCGGGCACATTCCTCATTTATCTTAAACTTAAGCTTGTCATCTTTAAAAACAAATTCAATGGTTGCTCCCGAATCGGTGGCTCCCTCGCGTTCGCCCACAATCAGGGTCGAGCGGTTACCCAGGTCGGCTTTCAGCTGGCCTATTTTTCCGGAGTTGTACGAAGGGACAAATACTACCTGGCACTGAGCTGCTTCGGTACTTGATTTTATTCTTTGAATCACAATTTTTCGGGTTCCCACCGTACGATTGCTGGTGTAACTTAATAGTTGGGGGAAAATATCTGAATTTCCGTACACACCAATTACAAAATCACCCTGGTTAGAAGCTTCCGGCCAATTAACATGACGGAGGAAATTATAAATGAACATAGCCTCCATATTGGCCAGGTTTGCGGTTGCATGAGCCTGCGTACTAAACAATAAGGTGATTGCAAGTGTTGGTAAAATTGTTCTGAGTTTCATATTGCCAGGTTTATTTAACATTTGTAATGAGGTTGTTAAAAGAGTTAGTTTAGGCTCATTTACGTCGACAGCAATAAAAAGTTGCTATAGATCACTTAATATAGGTGATGCTACTCACCTCAATGATCCCTTTCAATGGTTCTGTCAGGATATTGATGTTCTGTTTCGCGTAATTCGTCAAAACAAAAAAAACTTGAATTTTAGAGTGTTCCATGGAATTTCTACCTTTATCTAACAGGACACGCGAGTTCAATCGATTGGAAATGTGATGAATAAATGGCCATGAATATAGTTATTGCACCGGATAAGTTTAAAGACAGCCTGACCGGATTACAGGTAGGCGAGGCATTTGAGCGGGGAGTTCGTCGTTTTAATCCGCAGATGGAAATACGAATACTACCCATGGCGGATGGGGGCGAAGGAACTGTGCAAGCATTGGTAGATGCAACCCGGGGCGAAATCAGGAGGGCAAGGGTGCACAATCCCTTAATGAAGCCTGTCGAAGCCTGCTACGGGATACTGGGAGATGGGACAACGGCAGTTATCGAAATGGCCGCCGCATCGGGAATCGGATTGCTGAGACCGGAGGAACGTAATCCCTGGTTAACGACTACGTATGGTACGGGCGAATTAATCCTGCAAGCTTTAAATTCCGGATGCCGCCGAATTATTATGGGAATAGGAGGTAGTGCAACCAACGATTGCGGGGTGGGAATGGCACAAGCTCTGGGCATTCGATTTACCAATTCGGTAGGTGATGAAGTTCCGCACGGAGGTGGTGGACTGGGAGCCATTCATTCCATTGATATCTCGGGTTGTGATGCCCGAGTTGCAGAAACCGAATTTTTGGTTGCCTGCGATGTTTCGAATGTGCTTTCGGGGCCAAACGGTGCTTCGCAGGTATATGGCTCTCAAAAAGGAGCCAGCGAGGCTATGGTTCTTCAACTGGATGCTCATTTGGCTCATGTGGGCCAGTTAATTGAGTATCAGCTCGGGATGAATGTGGCCAACGTTCCCGGAACTGGTGCAGCCGGAGGATTGGGAGCCGGGTTAATGGCATTTACCAACGCTCGGTTGCAGCCTGGTTTTGAAATGGTTAGTCAAATAACACGATTGGAAGAGGAGATCCGTAAGGCCGATTTGGTCATTACCGGAGAAGGTAAAATAGATCGGCAAACCCAATATGGAAAAACTCCCCTGGGAGTGGCTCGCCTGGCCAGGAAACACAACAAACCGGTGGTGGCTATTGCCGGCACCCTGGGCGAAGGGTATACCCAGTTATTTTCGTATGGCTTCGATGGTATTTATTCCATTATAGATCAACCTATGGACTTGGAGGAAGCCTTGCGGACCGCACCGGAGCGAATTGAGCGTTTGGCAGAATCGCTCATGAGAACCTGGGAAGCTTTCCGTAAACATTGATTTAAAGCTGGTTTTATAGGGGAGGTGCTTTTATTGATCCTTTCAATGGAATCCATAAATGATAAAGGGACTAACAACGAGGTTAATCCCTTTATCATAACGCAGGTTAGCTCATTTAAAATATAAATAGTCCCCTTAGATTTCAATCTTAATCTCTTCTGCCCAGCAGTAAAAATAAATAGTAAAGTAACGAAGCCAACGAAGCTAACGCGGCTACAACGTAGGTGTAGGCTGCCCATTTTAGTGCATCTTTGGCCTGGGAATGATTGGAATAGTTGGTTACCCCGCTGTTGCTAAGCCAGGCCAGGGCACGTCGGCTGGCATCAATTTCCACAGGCAGGGTAATAAAAGCAAACAGGGTAAAAACTCCGTAACAGATTACAAAAATGAGTAGCGCCAGATTTATTGGAAGTATATTTCCGGCAAAAATGGCTCCGAAGAACATCAGTGTAAAAATGGTATTGAGCACCTGAGCGCTCACATTTTGGATGGGTACCATAGCGGATCGCAGTTGCAGGGGGGCATAGGCACGTGCATGTTGTACGGCATGTCCGGTTTCGTGTGCTGCCACAGCCGCTGCCGAAACGTTTTGGCCATAATATACATCGTGGCTTAGCGCAATGGTTTTTTTGGCAGGGTTGTAATGATCGGATAGCTGCCCCTCGGTGGGAACAATATTTACATCGTAAATTCCATGATCGTGCAGCATCTGCTGTGCTACATCGCGACCGCTCATACCCCGGTTGATACCAATCAGCGAGTATTTTTTAAATCGCGACTTGAGTTGAGAACTAATCAGCCAGCTGATTAGCGCAAATATTCCAAAAATTACTAAATGTCCCAGTCCCATACTATTCATCTTTTAAGTTCGAAGTTGCTAGTACAAAATAATTGCCAAAAAGTGAATGGCCCGAAAGGCTGTCAAAGTGGCACTTAGCAGTACGGTTGTCTGTGGAGAGGAACGCATTTTGGTAAAAAGCGCCGAAAAATTTGGAAGGACAAAAATGTTCAGTATATTTGCACCACCAAAAACAAGACACTCAGTATAACGATATATTGCGGGGTGGAGCAGTTGGTAGCTCGTTGGGCTCATAACCCAAAGGTCGTAGGTTCGAGTCCTGCCCCCGCTACTCAGATAACCCTTGAAAACTCATGTTTTCAAGGGTTTTTTATTTCGTGCGGCACGGAAGTTTCCCAAATTAGCAGCATATTTTGCGAAAAGTATCAAATAGGATGGTGTGGAATCATTCTATTGTTAATTTTGGTTGTTAGGTATATTAATATGATGTTAGTCGAATGACCCTCTCAAGCTCTGTAACGGATACCAAGCAAAGCTGCATTCATTACTACGATGAGCGTCATGCGGCGTATCTGAATGATTTTTCGGATGAGCTGGAGCGAAAACCGTATGACCGGAATTTTCTAAACCGATTCACCAACCTGTTGGCGCCGGCATCGCGTGTTTTGGATGTTGGGTGCAGTTCTGCAGCGCAACAAGCTCGCTTTCTGCACGACAAGGGTTTTAGGGTAACCAGTATCGATTTATCCGGGGCTTGCATATCTACCGCAAAACACCATTTCAAGGGAATAGAATTCCTTCAGATGGATATGACTCAAATGTCATTCTGCGATGAGGCATTTTCTGCCATTGTGGCGTTCTATTCCATAATTCATATTACCAACGAACAGCTTCCAGTCCTTTTTGATCATCTTAATCGGGTTTTGCAGCCCGGTGGAAAACTTGCTCTTTCGGTGCATGCGGGCGACTTCTACGGCTATTACCAGGAAAATGAAATTCCGGTATTCTATCGTACCTTTTCACAGGAGGAGCTGCTGTACCTACTCAGTCAGTCGGGTTTTCAACTCCTCGAAATGGATCAGCGCCCACCACTGTACGATTTTGAGTTCCCGTCGGAACGCATCTATGTACTGGCTGAAAAACCCTGACAGATTACAGACTCTTCTTTTGCCGGTTTCATGGTTAATAAACTCTCGCCCCTTTGTGTTGTCATTCTTGTTATATTTGCCAAACCGATAGTGAATTATGGAAAAAATTACCAAAGACAAACAATGGTTACTCTCGAAACTGAAATATAAGTATCGTTTGAGTATTTATCGCGATCAGACCTATGAGGAAGTGCTGAATCTTATTCTTTCAAGAATGAATGTTTTGGCTTGGGGGGGATTGATCGTATTTGTGTTTCTGGCTCTTATCATTTCCATTATTGTGTATACTCCGGTGCGGGAGTTTATTCCCGGATATCCCGATGAAAACACCATTTTAAACAGCATCTCGAATAAGCAGCGGCTCGATTCGCTGGAACTGGAACTTAACCGACGCGACAAGTACCTGAATAACCTGAACCGGATTATTGCCGGCGAAGAACCGGAAAATTACGATAATGCCGGAGATACCAACCAGAACTACGACGATATCACTTTTACCCGTTCGGCCGAGGACTCTCTGTTACGAGCGTATATTGAAGAAAACGAACGTTTCAGTATTGATGAGAATCCCAGGCCGGTGCATGTTGGGGGTATCTCACAAATGCACTTTTTCCCTCCGGTGAAGGGCTTGGTTACCAACTCGTACAGTGCCGGGGATAGCCACTACGGCACCGATGTGGTGGCTGCTGCCAACGAAATTGTTAAAGCTACCCTGGATGGTACCATTGTTATGGCCACCTGGACGATAGAAACCGGTTGGGTAATTCAAATTCAGCACGATAATAACCTGATATCTACCTATAAGCACAATGCCGAGCTACTCAAAAAGGCCGGTGATTATGTAAAGGCCGGCGAAGCCATCGCTATTATTGGCAATTCGGGCGAGTTTACCACCGGGCCGCATCTTCACTTTGAATTATGGTACAAGGGTATGGCGTTAAACCCCGAAGATTATATCTCTTTTTAACAACCGGGCACAGTTTAAACCGTGAAAAGGAATGAAAAAACGGGTTGGTATTTTAGGTTCAACAGGGTCTATTGGCACGCAAACGCTGGAAGTGGTAGCAGCTCATCCCGAAGCATTTGAAGTCGTTTTTTTGACGGCACGAAACAACGCCGATTTGCTCATTCAGCAGGCATTGCAATTTGTGCCCTCGCATGTGGTAGTAGCCAATGATGAAAATTTTGAGGCAGTACGAGATGCTTTACATGCACTTCCCACTCAAGTACATTGTGGAGAGCACATGCTGGCAGAAATCGTTCAGCTGCCCGGTTTGGATATGGTATTGACTGCTCTGGTTGGGTTTGCCGGGCTGATACCGACTATGAAGGCACTTGAAGCCGGAAAGGATATTGCCCTGGCTAATAAAGAAACTCTGGTGGTGGCTGGCGAACTTATTACGGCGTTAGCCCAAAAGAACCACTGTGCCATTTATCCGGTCGATTCGGAACACTCCGCCATTTTTCAGTGTTTGGCAGGCGAAGCGGACAATCCCATTGAAAAAATTTATCTCACGGCATCGGGCGGGCCTTTTCGTGGACGCAGTGCCGAACAGCTCCAAAAGGTGACCCGGGCCGAAGCGCTGAATCATCCCAACTGGTGTATGGGACATAAAGTAACCATCGATTCGGCATCGTTAATGAATAAGGGGCTGGAAGCTATTGAAGCCAAGTGGTTGTTTCAACTCGATCCCGGACAGATTGAAGTTGTTGTACACCCACAGTCCATTGTACATTCCCTGGTGCAGTTCGAAGACAGCTCCATAAAAGCGCAGCTGGGATTACCTGACATGCGGTTGCCCATACAATATGCCCTGGGCTTCCCCAGGCGTTTGCCCAGTAATTTTCCGCGTTTTTCATTTCTCAATTATCCCGAGCTTACCTTTGAAAAGCCCGATACCAAAGTTTTTCGAAATTTGGGTTTGGCCTTTGAGGCGATGAAGGCGGGGGGCAATTTGCCTTGTATTATGAACGCTGCCAACGAAATTGCCGTGGAAGCCTTTTTAAAGGATGCACTTGAGTTCTATCGCATCCCCGAGGTGGTGGAAGAAACCATGAGGCAAACCCGATTTGTGTCGCATCCTACACTGGACGATTACGCGCAAACCGATGCACTGGCCCGGAATATTGCACTTCGGTATGTAAAAGATTAATCCGGCCGGATCGTATTCTTTTGCTCCAAAGCCGGCTTGACCATCCGATGTTTTGTTCTATTTTTGCAAAATTCCCTATTGAAGCATTTCGAGGGAATGGGAGGGTGAACAACGGGTTGTAAGGACATGGGAAAAGAGGAACCCAAACCGTTGACCGCACTGAATTACACACAGATCAGAATCAAATATGGATATACTCATTAAGATTGGACAGTTTCTGCTTTCGCTTTCGCTACTGATTGTATTACACGAGTTGGGCCATTTTTTGTTTGCCCGCTTGTTTGCTACCCGGGTCGAAAAATTCTATCTCTTTTTCAATCCATGGTTCTCTCTGTTCAAACTTAAAAAGGGAGATACCGAATATGGTATCGGCTGGTTGCCGCTGGGCGGCTATGTAAAGATATCCGGCATGATTGACGAATCGATGGATCGGGAACAGATGAAGAAGGAACCACAACCCTATGAGTTCCGGACCAAACCGGCCTGGCAGCGCTTGCTGATTATGTTAGGCGGGGTGATGGTTAATGTTTTGTTGGGGATATTGATTTACAGCTTTATTCTGTATACCTGGGGCGACCGGTATATGCCCAGTAAAAGCCTGGTGGACGGAATCTGGGTTACCGACTCCCTGTTGTACGATGCCGGGTTGCGAACCGGCGATAAAATTATTACCGTAGATGGTGAGCAGCCGGAAACCTTTACCGATATGGTAACCGGGTTGATATATGGGGGCGAGGTAAAAGTGGATCGAAACGGTAAAGATACCTCCATTTTCCTGCCTACGAATTTCGCCGAACAGCTGATTGATAAAAGCATTTACGATAAGGGCATTATGTTGCTTTATCCCCGCATACCGTTTATTGTGGTGGAAGTTCCGGAGGGTTCGCAAAATTACGGCTCCGGACTGCAAGCCAAAGACCGGTTTTTGCAGCTTGCCGGCAAACCGGTGAAGTATGTCGATCAGGTTACTGCTATTCTCGATTCAACAAGAAATCAAACTATTCCTGCAGTTGTTGAACGCCAGGGAGAAACCGTTCAGCTGATGCTGCAGGTTAATGAAAAAGGGAAGCTTCAAGTTGCTTACGGCTTGCTCAGTTACGAGCAACTGGAGCAGTTGGGTGTGTACCAGTTGGATACCCGTCAGTACAGCTTGGCCGAGGCTTTTCCTGCAGGCTTGCACACCGCAAAAACCAAGCTGAAGGATTACCTTCGTCAATTCAAGTTGATATTTAATTTCGAAACCGGTGCTTATAAAGGGGTGGGTGGTTTTGCGGCCATTACCAATCTGTTTCCTCCGGTATGGCACTGGCAGTCGTTTTGGGAGATTACCGCCTTTCTGTCTATCATGCTGGCGTTCCTGAACGTTCTTCCTATTCCGGCACTGGACGGGGGACATGTAGCCTTTCTGGTTTTTGAAATGGTTACCGGCCGCAAACCGGGCGATAAATTTTTGGAATATGCTCAGCTGGTGGGCCTGGCACTTATTCTGTTTCTAATTCTTTTTGCCAATGGTAACGATGTTTACCGCTGGCTGCTAAGTACATTCCGATAATAGTCCTATATTTGATAAAACTTTTTACGATGACTGCATTCATACTATTCGCTCCGGGTCCTTTCGAGATACTACTCATTGTAGTCGTACTATTATTGCTTTTTGGAGGGAAAAAAATTCCTGAACTCATGCGTGGACTCGGGCAGGGGATGAAGGAATTTAAAAAAGCCTCGAGGGAGGATGATGATTCGGACGAGAAGAAGGATAAGAGCATAAAAAACAATAACTAAGCAGTAAATTGCTGCGTATTGGGAAACACAAACCATCTATACTAGTAGCTTATTTGTGACGGCATTCCTTAAAACAATCGGTGCGTCTTTGGTTTTGTTTATGGGTTGGGAAACCCTCTTGGCTCAAAGTACGAATACGGTTGCACCCGCCACTTACCCTGCAGAATCTGTTTCGCCCGAAGCAGCCTTTGAACAACTGGATGCCTGCTCGCCCATTGAATACGTGCTTACCCCTGAAGTACGGAACTACATCGACCAGATTTTACTGCACCGGCCAAAGGATCTGACCATTTACCTGGAACGATCCCGGGCGTATTTTCCGTATATGGAAAGCATGCTCGACCGGTACGAATTGCCCTTGGAACTGAAATACCTGGCAGTGGTGGAGTCGAGTTTAAACCCGCAGGCCAAATCGGCATCGGGTGCGGTGGGTTTGTGGCAATTTCTGTATGGCACGGCTACCTTGTTCGGATTAACCATCGATTCTTACATCGATGAGCGGAAAGATCCCTATAAATCGACGGAGGCAGCATGCCGGTATCTGGACTATCTGTATCGGACTTTTGGTGATTGGAATTTGGTTATGGCGGCTTATAATGGAGGGCCGGGCGAAGTCCGGAAGGCTATTGAAAGATCCGGCGGGAAAACAAACTACTGGGAGTTGCGGCCTTTTTTATCCCATCAGGCTCAGCAGTACGTACCAGCCTTTATGGCCATAAGCTACCTGATGACCCATCCACCGGCGAACCTGCAACCCAAAGACAGCCTTTATCCAAGGTCGATTCCGACCGATACGCTGATGTTGACTTATGCTGTGTCCTTTGCGCAGATACAGTCGGTTTTAGGTATCCCGGCGGAAGAGTTGCAGCGCCTCAATCCGCAGTACCGGAAACACTACCTTCCGAAGATGAGCAGTCCGGCGTTGTTGGTACTGCCGGAAGCGATGCTCGCAGACTATCTGAGAAATGAGCCGCAGATTCGTGGCGGCAAGCTTCCCCAAAAAGATTACCATCAACTTTGTGCCGAGGCAGGTACCACTGAAAACCGGGTGCATCATACGCATACGGTTCAAAAGGGGGAGTATGCCCACAAAATAGCGGTGGATTATCAATGTACCATCGAAAATCTGAAGGCCTGGAATCATTTGGATTCTTTAGAATTGTATCCGGGGCAAGTGCTGAACATATGGCTGGAAGAATGATCCCGGCAAGGTATTTGCCGGAACCCGAAGTAAAACCTGAAAACAGAATGTGTATGCTACGTTTAAAATTCGAGATAAGGATGTCTAAATGGATTGGGGTGGGTTTAATCAGCTTGCTGCTTTTATCATGCCGGAATACCGGGAACGAACCCATTAAGCCTTCACCAACCGGTGCTCCTGGCGATTTGTTACTGGTAATTAGCGACAAGTATTGGCAGTCGGCGAGTGGCGATACCCTGCGCAGCATGCTGGCGGGACCTGTTGAGGCCTTGCCCCAGGACGAACCCCAGTTTCGGGTAACCTATGTAAATCACAGTGTTTTCGATAAACAGCTTAAAACCCAGCGAAATATTGTAATTGTTAAGGTGGGAAGCGACCAGTTGGAACCGGGCGTTCGTATTCGGCATGGCATGTGGGCCAAAGGGCAGATTCTGATTGCCATAAGTGCCCGTAGCGAGGTGGAATTGCTTCAAATCCTAAATGCCCATCGCGTGGAGCTTATGAATGAGTTGTTGAATGCCGAACGGTTGCGTCTCATTGAGGCTTACGAATCGGCCGCCGATCCAAAACTTGTGCAAAAGTTGAAGGAGAAGGGACTTGAATTGAGCTTGCCCAAAGGGTTTAAACTGGATGTGGAGAAAGATGATTTTATGTGGTTTTCCCAGGAATACCGCGATGTAGTTCAGGGTATTCTGATTTATTACTACGATTATACCGATTCGGCTACTTTTACTCCGGAATATCTGCTGGCCCGGCGAAATGAAATATTGCAGAAAAATGTGCCCGGCGAAACGGCAGGTTCCTACATGACCACCGAAGCCCTGTTTCAGCCCTTATTTAGAGAATATGCCATCCGGAACCAAAAGTATACTGCCGAATTGCGCGGACTCTGGAAAATGCAGAATGGAATGGCAATGGGCGGTCCCTTCATAAATATTACTCAACTCGATGAAGCCCGTAACCGGGTGGTATCCCTGGATGCGTTTGTGTTCGCACCGGGACACGATAAACGGGATTTACTCCGCCAGCTGGAGGCCATACTGCTTACCATTAATTTTACACCAACGGATAGCACGCAGATACCATCCAAATGACGCTGATCTCAAAAGAGGATTTCCTCAGAAGCCAGAACGACAGGGAAATTGTTCGGAAAACAGCAGGACAAATTCTAAAGGACTTTGCCCGTTTCGGTATTGAACTCGAATTTCCTTCCGACCTGGCTATGGCGTATGTCGATTTATTTGATCAGCTTGCGCAGGTAATACGCGAAATGCTTGCTATCAATACCTCCACATTGTATCCCCTTTTGTATACTATTGATTTGGATGAGATGGCCATCCAAAGAGGGGCGGGAGAAATGAGCGAATTGGAGTTGCCCGATGTGATTGCCCATCTAATTCTGGAACGCGAGTTAAAAAAGGTGCTTCTTCGCGAATATTTTAAAAACTGCGGTTAACAGTGCCCGTGCCTAACGTTAGGAACGAACTTGCCCGTATCGCCGGGTTCCTTCGGGCTCATAGGAGGGTACTCAGGTGGTGGTCAGCTTGTTATTTGTAGTGGACGATCGGGTAAAAAGAAGCTGTGTTTCTTCTACAAACTGGTGAAAAAATTTTCTTAGAGAATTCGTAATTTTAGCCATCTTTACGCCAAAGTGTACGAACAGGACACACAAGTATCATTCCGGCCAATTACCCAATGCCTTCCCCTTTCCGACGGGGTAGGAATAGTTCGTAATACGTTGATGGTGAATAAACTTGTGCTCCGGGTTGTGAGCGATACCGTGTATGCAGCGAAGTGCGCTGCCTAAATCGTTGTTGAGTCAATGACTTAGCTGCAGGGTACACTTGAACAAACACGGCTACCGTCCCCGATGGGGGGGTGCCACGTAAATTTTTGCAGATGAAAAATAACAGAATAGTAGTAGGAATTACTCAAGGCGACATTAACAGCATTAGCTACGAGGTGATTATTAAATCGTTACAGGATACCCGTATTTACGATTCGATTATCCCCGTAATATATGGCTCGGCCAAAGTGGCGGCTTACCATAAGAAAGCTCTGGATATTGAAAATTTTAATTTTAATACCGTTAAGAGTGCCTCCGATGCAGTGGTGAAACGTGCAAATATTATCAGTTGTATCGATGAGGAAATACGGGTTGATCTGGGACTTTCCACCCCGCACGCCGGAAAGGCATCTGTTCAGGCATTGGAAATGGCAGCACAGGATTTGGACGAAGGCCATATTGATGTTTTGGTTACCGGTCCTATCAATAAACAAAATACATATTCGGAAAAATTCCCTTTCGCCGGCCATACCGAATTTTTTGAGACTCATTTTAAGGCCGATGGAGCCCTGATGTTTATGATTAACGACCTGTTCCGCATTGGAGTGGTTACCGGACACATTCCGCTGGCACGTGTTTCGGAGTATATAACCGTGGAGGCCATTGTGAACAAAACTCATATCATGAACAAATCGCTGATAGAAGATTTTGGCATTCGCAAGCCCCGAATTGCGGTACTGGGGCTCAACCCACATGCCGGCGACCAGGGGGTATTAGGTACTGAAGAGCAGCAGGTCATTAGTCCGGCGCTCGATGCCTTGCGCGAAGAAGGCATATTGGCTTTCGGACCTTTTCCGGCTGATGGTTTCTTTGGATCCGGTGCGTATACCAAATTCGATGGCATATTGGCCATGTATCACGACCAGGGACTGATTCCGTTTAAGGCCCTTACCTACGATGGGGGTGTGAACTACACCGCCGGGCTCACAGTGGTACGTACTTCTCCCGACCACGGTACTGCTTTTGAACTCGCCGGGAAAAACGAGGCATCGCCCAGTTCGTTCCTAAAGGCTATTTTCCTGGCTTGTGACATCTACCGTACCCGGAAGGGCTACAAGAAACTTACCGAAAATCAACTAAAATCATACGACCTTTCCGATTTGTAAGCCGCAAGATGCTCCTGAAACTCATCCCTGCGGCGGTATAACCCGTGAGAAGAAATCCGAACATCATGCTGGAATATATAAAAGGTAAAATTGTGGAACTATCGCCAACCCAACTGGTTGTGGAACAGTCGGGGATCGGATACCTCATACATATTTCCCTGAATACCTACTCGCAATTAACCGAAGGCCAGGAGTGCAAGGTTGTTCTTCATCCGGTGATTCGTGAAGATGCACATCTGTTGTACGGATTCCTGCATCCTGAAGAACGGATGGTATTTCGTCTGTTAATCTCCGTGTCCGGGGTAGGAGCCAACACGGCTCGCATGATTCTGTCATCCATGTCGCCCGATGAGGTGCAGCAGGCCATTGCCGAAGGAAACGTTAAAGTGTTGCAGGGCATTAAAGGTATTGGGGCCAAATCGGCACAGCGTATTATTGTTGACCTGAAGGATAAGGTGAACCTGACCTTCGCGACAAGCCAATTAATTGCTGAACCGGACAATACAAACCGCAAAGAGGCGTTATCAGCACTGGAGATACTTGGTTTCTCAAGAAAACCGGCAGAAAAGGTTTTGGATCAGTTGCTTGCCATTCGCAAAACCATGTCGGTGGAGGAATTAATCAAGCAGGCTTTAAAACTATTGTAACATACATACGCTACGATAAACTTTGGGAAGAATAGCAGACAGATTTTTGAATCGGAGAAAAGGTGGAGCCGTGCTCATCGGGGGACTGCTTGCGATAACTGCACCTGTATGTGTTGAGGCACAGCGTTCGCCGGCATCCGATACTACGGCCACCGAAGGTTTGCGTTTCCCAATTCAGGAAGAATCCTATCATCCTTTTGCAGCCACCCAGGCAGGTTCTCCCATGCTGTTGCAGCCTCCATCGAATGTAAAATCCGAAATTGAGTACGATAGCCAAAGTGGCCGATATGTACTTAGTCAGAAGGTAGGGCAGCTCAACTATCGCCCGCCACGTGCACTTTCGATGGACGAATACCGTCGCTATGAATCGAAGGAGGCACGTACCGGATATTGGAAGGAAAAATCGCGGGAAGATGCAGGAGCCGGCCCCTCGTTTTTGAAAAACCTGCGTCTGGGCAACCAATCCATCGATAAAGTATTTGGCAGCGACCTGATCAATATTAAAACCCAGGGAAGCGCTGCGCTAACCTTCGGGTATACCATCTCGCGCAGTGAGAATCCGATAGTGCCTTTAGATAACCAAAAGAACGGATCCTTCCTTTTCAAGGAAACCATTATGGTGAATGTAACCGGATCCATTGGCGATAAGTTCGAGCTGCAATTCAACTACAACACCGAAGCTACCTTTGATTTCGAGAATAAAACCAAGCTGGAATATGCCGGTAAGGAGGATGAAATTATCAAAAAGATTGAAGCCGGTGATGTATCCTTCAACGTTCCCGGTTCTCTGATCACCGGAAGCCAGAGTCTGTTTGGTATCAAAACCGAGATGCAGTTTGGCCGGCTGAATGTTACAACCGTGGCCAGTCACCAACGGGGCGAATCGTCTACGGTTATGGTACAGGGTGGAGCTCAACTCAACGATTTCGAGATAGAAGCGGTAGACTACGATGCCAACCGCCATTTCTTTTTATCGCAGTTCTTCAGGGATAACTACAACCAGTGGCTTCAAAATTTGCCATACATCGAGTCGCAGTTGCAAATTCAACAGGTTGAGGTGTGGATCACCAACCAACAGGACGATTTTAGTCAGGCGCGTAATGTGGTGGCCTTTATGGATTTGGCCGAAGGTTTTGGTCCGGGTCGCGATTACGATCCGGATGTGGTGCAAGGAGATGAGATTAACTTTTCCGCACCGGAAAGCTACCTGAGGCCGAGGCTCTACTCCGAAGCGCGACCATCGGAAAACGGTGCCAACCTTTTATACCAGAACCTGAGCCGTAACGATGCCATACGGAATGCCAACAATATCAACCAGGTGGTTGAGGCGATTAATGCCAATGGTTACCGTTTCTCAGAAGGTACCGATTTTGCCAAATTAACCAATGCCCGTCCACTAACCGAACGAGAGTATACCGTAAACCGCGAACTCGGATACATTTCGCTGAATTCGCCCTTGCGCAACGATCAGGTTCTGGCCGTGGCTTTTACGTTTACCTATCGCGGGAAAACCTACAAAGTGGGAGAACTCACCAGCGATGTGGCTGCTCCGGCTACCCTTATTCTGAAACTTTTAAAGGGAACCCTGGCGTCTCCTAAATACCCGAGCTGGGATTTGATGATGAAGAACGTCTATGCTATTGGAGCGTACCAGGTCAGTCCCGAAAATTTTGTACTGAACGTTCTTTACAAGAACGACAATACCGGGGTTCCGGTTAACTATCTTTCCGAAGACTCGTCGGTGGTTTCCCATGAGGTTTATCGGAAACCGCTTTTACGGGTCCTGGAACTGGATAATCTGGATTCGCAAAACGAACCCAATCCGAATGGACTTTTCGATTTTGTGGAAGGGGTTACAGTAATTGCACGTAACGGCCGGATCTTTTTCCCCCTTTTAGAGCCTTTTGGCCGCGATTTCAGAAGAAAGATTGTGCCCGATGGCGAAAACCTGTATTCCAGCAGTGCCGGACGTATAGCGAGTAAATACGTTTTTGAGGAATTGTATGATTCTACCCAAACCCGTGCCGAACAGGTCGCTGAGAAAAATAAGTTTGTACTGCGGGGGCAGTACGAGTCGTCCGCCGGTTCCGATATTCAACTCAATGCCATGAACATTTCACCGGGATCGGTGGTAGTGACATCGGGAGGCATTACCCTGCAGGAAAATCAGGACTATACGGTTGATTATACTCTGGGGAGGGTCAAGATTATCAATCCCGGGCTTATGGAATCCGAGACTCCCATCAAAATATCGGTGGAGAACAATTCCCTGTTCAACCTGCAAACCAAAACCTTGCTGGGAACCCATCTGGATTACCGCATATCCGAGAATTTCAATGTGGGAGCTACTGTTATGCGATTGACGGAAACCCCTTATACCAAGAAGGTAAACATGGGTGACGAACCCATTTCCAATACCATTTGGGGTTTGAATGCATCTTACAGAACCAAAAGTCAGTTCCTGACCACCATGGTGGATAAATTGCCTCTGATTGAAACCAAGGAACCTTCGAGCATTTTGCTGGAGGGAGAGTTTGCCCAGCTAATACCCGGTCAGGCGAAAGCCATTGGGAAAAACGGGCAGGCATACATCGACGATTTTGAGGCAGCACAAACCGAAGTGGAAATGAAATCGTGGTCGCGCTGGTTCCTGGCCAGTGCACCGCTGGGCAACCCCGATTTTAACCTGATTAATAAGAAGGAATTGGAAACCGGATACAACCGGGCTAAATTGGCCTGGTATGTGGTCGATCCGCTTTTTTACCGTCCATCGGGGCTGAATCCGGGGAACCAGGGTATTGAAGACGATAAGAGTTCGCAATACGGCCGCAGGGTGCGCGAAAAAGAAATTTTCCCGGAGAAAGAGAACAGCGTGCCGGGAGAGAACTACCTTTCGATGCTCGACCTGGCTTACTATCCCCAGGAACGAGGCCCATACAACTACAATCGGGCGCTTAATGGTCAGGGAGAGTTGCCAAACCCGGAAGATAGTTGGGCCGGAATTATGCGTGAAATTTCCGGATCTACCGATTTTGAAACCTCCAACATTGAGTTCCTTGAATTTTGGCTGCTTGATCCTTACCTCGAAGACCCGGAGCATACCGGCGGTGATTTGTATCTTCAATTAGGCGAAGTATCAGAAGATATCCTGAAGGACGACCGCAAGTTATACGAAGGCGGACTGCCTGATGACCTGGGCAATGCGGTGGATGTAGACTCTACTGTATGGGGGCGGGTACCCCGGGGATTGGCTTATAGCAACAATTTTATGAGTAACGATCAGGATGCCGGATTCGACGGGTTGAAAGACGCGGATGAGCAATCCTTCTTCCGGGATTACCTCAATGCCCTCCCCGAGAACGCCCGGAACACAATTGGCACAGACCCGTCGGGCGATGATTTTCGTTACTTCCTGGATAGCTACCACGACGACAGGGATCATGGAATTATTGAACGTTACCACGACTATAACAATATGGAGGGGAACTCTCCCATCCAAAGCAATTCGGGGCAGGGATATTCGCCACGTAGCAGCAGTACCCCCGATATTGAGGACATCAATGAGGACAACACCATGAACGGAGTGGAATCCTATTTTCAGTACCATGTGCGTTTACATCCCGGAGATTTGAACCGGGTGGGTGAGAACTTCATTGTAGATCGGGTGGTAGCCAATGTCGAAGGTGTGAATACTAAAGCGGTATGGTACCAGTTCCGGATTCCTTTAATGGATTACGACCGGCGGATAGGGTATATCGAGGATTTTAAATCGGTGCGTTTTATGCGTTTGTTGGTTTCCGGCTTCGAGAAGCCCGTGGTGTTGCGTTTTGCTTCCCTGGGGCTGGTGCGGAGCGATTGGCGGCAGTATAAATTTGATATCAGCGAGTCCGGCCTGGCAGGAACCCAACTGCCCGAAAATACCAACATGGAGGTATCAGCAGTGAACATTGAAGAGAATTCTCAAAAGGAACCGGTAAATTATGTTCTTCCTCCGGGTATCGACCGGGTAATTGATCCCTCCAATCCGCAGGTGGCCCACCTGAATGAGCAATCGTTGCTACTAAAGGTGAAGGATTTGGCCGATGGTGATGCCCGTGCGGTATTTAAAAACGAGAGCCGCGATTTACGCCAGTACAAAAAGCTGAAGATGTTCGTTCATGCCGAAGCCTTACCCAATATGGAAGGTACAATTGCCGATAACGACCTGAGTGCTTTTATACGTATCGGATCCGACTATCAGAACAACTATTACGAGTACGAGATTCCGCTAACCCTTACCCCACATCATATTGGGGTAGATACCTTTTCCGTACGCGCTGTATGGCCCAGTGCCAACGAAATGCAGCTCGACATGCAGCGGCTGATTGATGTGAAACAAAACCGAAACCGGATGGTTCGGGAAGATCCTCAAAACTTTTCGGTGCAGAGCATCTATACCGAGCCCGATGGCAAAAATACCATCAAGGTGAAGGGAAATCCCAACCTGGGAGATGTTCGCCAGATTATGATCGGGGTGCGCAATCCGGGCGATCAGGCCAGCATGGATCGGCCCAACGATGGGTTGCCCAAGTCGGCCGAAATATGGTTTAACGAACTACGGGTGACCGATTTCGATAATAAAGGCGGATGGGCCACCAATGGCCGGGCTCAGTTCCAATTGGCCGATTTTGGGGTGGTTAGCGTGGCCGGTAGCAAGAGTACTCCGGGTTTTGGCAGTATTGAAGAAAAAGTTGGCGAACGTTCTATGGAAGAAATCAATCAGTACGATATTTCATCGAACCTGGAATTAGGGAAGTTTTTCCCCGAGAAAGCCAGTGTAAGTATCCCCTTGTACATGAGTGCCTCCAAAAGCATTGTGAATCCGGAATATTTCCCGAAGGATCCCGATATAAAATTTGCCGATGTACTGGAACAGGCAGAAACTGAAGCCGAACGCGACAGTCTTAAACGCATCTCGCAGGATCTGACCTCGCGAGCCAGTATCAACGTAACCAATATGCGGTGGAATAAGAAATTTGAGAAAATTGATTTATTCTCGCCAGCCAATCTTTCTACCACTGTTGGCTACACCCAAACCCGATCCCGTAACTATACCACCGATTACAACAACCTCTGGAAGTATAACCTGGCATTGAATTATGCTTATAACAACCGGCCTAAAAACATTCAGCCCTTACGTAAGTCGAAAGCATTCAAGAAACCGGCCTATCGTATTATCCGCGATTTTAACTTTACCCCTTATCCATCGAGGTTCTCCGTGGGCAGCGATATACGTCGCTCCTATCAGGAAATAAAAATGCGCAACGTGTTCAACGATGTCGATCTGCTGATTGAACCTACGGTAAACAAGGATTTTATGTGGGACCGGACCTACGATGTAAAGTGGGAACTGAGCCGTTCCCTGAAGGCCAGCTATTCCGCCACCAATACCTCGCGTATTGGTGAACCCTACGGGCAGTCCGATTTATTTAAGGATCATAACGAGCAGTGGAAGGACTCGGTTTGGAACAGTATTGCCCAGTGGGGACGGAATATGAATTTTAACCAGGAATACGATGTGCAGTACAATGTACCCATCAATAAAATTCCATTCCTGAGCTGGGTTAGCCTTACCCCTTCGTACGGAGGAAGTTTCAACTGGGTACGCGGTCCGGAATTGGTTGATCAGGAGCGTAACCTGGGGAATACCCTCAAGAACTCGAATACCATCAAACTGACCAGCAACCTCAACATACAGAGCTTGTACATGAAGTCGAAGTACCTGAAAAAGCTCGATCAGAAATATTCCGGCTCCGCCAATCAGAACAAAACGAATGAGGAAGGGCGTTATAAGGAAGTGAGTTTTCAGAAACAGACTTTCCTGAAGAAAGATCAACCCCGCAGTATCGTTCATAAACTGAAAACGGAAGAGGTTACGGTTACCGTGCTTGACGAAACGGGAAATGAAGTACAAGTGGATGTGGCCATTGAGAGTGATAACAAAGTTACCCTTACCTCGCCAGTAGAGTATCGGAGTGTTACGGTTATTGTTAACGGACGTATTCCAAAAGGTGAAAATCCTATGGTATTTGTATACGAGAATTCCGTGCGTATGCTTACGGGGGTTCGATCCATCAATGCCTCCTGGTCCCGTTCTTCGGGAAGTATCCTTCCCGGGTATTTGCCCAGTACCAATAATTTTGGTTTCGATCGCATCGCCGGCGATGATGTGGATGCCGGAGCCCTTGAGGAAGGCGATTTTATGTGGGCCCCCGGAATCGACTTTGTGGCCGGAAGGCAAAATGCCCGTTTCCTCGAAGAAGCACGCGACAGGGGCTGGCTCACTCGCGATCCAACCTTCGGAAAACCATTCGAAATGAACCAGCGCGATGAGTTGCGACTCAAGGTAGTGTACGAACCTTTCCGGGGATTGAAAATCGATTTCAGTTCGGAACGTTCCAAATCGAACAATAGCGAACGGATATTTTTCTACGATCCTGCTTATGCAGGGGGCTACTATATGGAAGATGCCTATTCTTCAGGAAGTTTCTCCATTTCAGTGATCTCAATCAAAACGGCATTTGAGAAACCTACCCTGGACAACCGTTGGGAATCGGCCGCTTTTGAACGTTTCAAACAGAACCGATACACTATTTCCCGGCGCAGGTATCGCGAAAGGATAGAAAATGTAGATGGCTTCAATTACCAGGCGGACTATCGCAACCCCGATGGCTCTGTTAAAGGGTACAGCCTGAATTCACAAGAAGTGCTGGTGCCCGCTTTTCTGGCCGCCTATACCGGTTCCGATCCCGAGAAGATTACCCTGGAAGACTTTTTCTGGAATATGATGCCCAACTGGCATGTTACCTTCGATGGCCTTTCCAAACTGAAAGTGGTACAGAAATATTTTAAATCGGTAACCCTCTCGCATTCCTATTCCTCAAAATATTCCATTACCGGCTACGGTACCAATGTAAGCTACTTCGAAACGATCGATACGGCCATTTTTGGCAATGCCGATAACCTGAGGGGATGGATGCGCGACAATCAGGACGATTACGTATCGCAGTTCCAGTACAACTCCGTTTCCATTGTGGAGAATATCCGGCCGTTGATCGGTTTTGACATGGCATGGCACAACAGTTTAATTACCAAATTTGAAATTGCCCGGAAGCGGAACCTGTTGCTCAGCATCAATAGTAATCAGATTAACGAAACCCGAAATACCGATTATACCGTGGGTGCGGGGTACAAATTTAAGGAAGTGCCAATTTACATTACCGCCGGAGGTGCCCGGAAACAGATAAAAAGCGACCTCAACGTGCGGTTGGATTATACCATCAAAAATAACCTGACCATTATTCGCAGTTTGGGCGAAACCCTGCTCGCGCAGGAAAGTGAGGTAACCACCGGTAACCGAAGCAGTGTAATCGGGGTAACTGCCGACTATGTGTTCAGCGAAAAATTCAGTGTGCAATTCTTCTTCGACCGCGATTTTAACGAACCGGCTGTTCAGGGATCTGGCACGTACACCAATTCGGAAACTCAGTTCGGATTTAGCATGCGGCTGACATTATAACGCCAGGAGGGAATCAACCTGTTGAATGACCAGGAAAATGCAGAATAATCTTTGCCGGGTTCACGTGTGAGGATATAATGCGAATTTGTATCTTTACTTTTCAATAACCTTTAACAAAAAATACATGACTTTACCTGAAAATTTGAAGTATACCAAGGATCACGAATGGATCAGGGTGGACGGAGACACCGCTTTGGTGGGGGTAACCGATTATGCACAGGGAGAACTCGGCGATATCGTATTTATCGAGATTGAAACGCTGGGCGAAGTGTTGACACAGGGCGATATTTTTGGTTCTATTGAGGCGGTGAAAACCGTTTCCGATTTATATATGCCTGCCGGAGGCGAAGTGATTGAAGTGAATGAAGAACTGGGCGATTCTCCCGAATTGGTAAATACTGATCCTTTTGGAAAGGGTTGGCTGATCAAAATAAAGCTTTCCAACACCGCCGATCTGGATACGCTCCTAAGCGCGTCGCAATACGCTGAATTGATTGAAGCCTGATAGTACAACCAGGATAATAAAATAGAAATCCCGGCCAAAAGCCGGGATTTTATTTTCGTGGCTTAGAACAAGCGTGGCTGCCCATCGTTGTCCCAAAGCGTGGGGTAATTCTCATCAAATTTCCGAAGTATCTCCGTAATGATCGCCTCGCGCATAAACTTGGCGCGGTTGGTAACATGAAATTTTTCGCAGTACTGATTAATAGCGCTTAATTCGCGTGAATTAAAACGTATGGTGCGGGTGGACTCCCGCTTCATTCCGGGTTCTTTCTGTTTTTTTTGTTTCATAATGTGGAGTTCTACAACCGGTATAAATTTACAAATAGTATCCCGTAAGCCGGTTTTAACTTGTTAACAGACAAAGCGTTTTAAAATATCCGACTGGAGCAGGCTTTGAAAGGCGTCGTTTGTAAGTAGTTGAATGTGTTGTGAATAGTAATTTGAACTACGGCAGCGCCCTTCCGGTAACGGCTTGCAAGGGTATGTTCATAAGTTTCGGCAGGGGGTTACTTGAGCCAGTATTTACAGCTGGTTGAATAAGTTTTGGGGTTTTTCTTAAATTCGTCACAAATGAAACCTGTATTCAATACCATGAAGAAGAACCTCCTTTACCTGGCTCTGCTTTCCATAGCGAGTGGCTGTAAGTTGCCCATGAAGGTGGAAACACCGACAAATGCTACCGTGGAGCAGTTGCTGGCACAAATGACCCTCGAAGAAAAGGCAGGGCAGTTAAACGTATTGCCCTTTGAAGGCGAACTTAGCGAGGAGCAGAAACAATGGGTTCGCGAAGGAAAAGTAGGAGGTGTGTTGAAATCGAACGGAGTTGCCCGCAACCGCGAAATACAGCGTATTGCCGTTGAGGAAACCCGCCTGGGTATCCCCATTTTGTTTCAGGAAGATGTGATACACGGCTACAAAACCATTGCCCCGGTACCCCTGGCCGAAGCCGCCAGCTGGGATCTGGACGCCATTCGCAATTCAGCAGCCATTGCCGCCCGCGAGGCCGCAGCAGCAGGCATTCACCTCACCTATGCGCCCATGGTCGACATTAGCCGCGATCCGCGCTGGGGACGAATACTCGAAGCTGCCGGAGAAGATCCCTATCTGGGAAGCCTGGTGGCAGCAGCACGGGTTAAAGGTTTTCAGGAATCGAACGATTCACTTAGCAATATTCTGTCGTGTGTAAAACATTATGTTGGCTATGGTGCCGCTTTGGCCGGTCGCGATTACAACATACAGGATTTCTCCGAACGCGAACTGCGCGAACTGTACCTGCCCCCCTTCCAGGCAGCTGTTGATGCCGGGGTAGCCAGTGTGATGTGCGCTTACACTGCCTACAACGGGGTACCTCTTTGTGCCAATCGCAACCTTTTGCACGATGTACTGCGGCAGGAAATGGGCTTTGGGGGATTGATTATGACCGACTGGAGTACCATTACCAACCTCATTGGTACCGGCATTGCAGCCAACGATACCGCTGCGGTAAAAATGACCCTCGATGCGGGAATCGATATGGATATGGCCTCCGGTAAATACGCAGAACTGCTGCCCGTGATGGTAGAAAAAGGTTGGGTTACTATGGAACAGGTCGACCATGCGGTGCGCCAGGTGTTGATGTTAAAAGATAAGGTAGGGCTGCTCAACGATCCGTATGCCTACTTCGATGAGGAACGCGAGGCCAAAGAGCTGTTCTCAGAAAGAAATTACACCGAAACCAAAGAGCTGGCCATGAAAAGTATGGTGCTGCTTAAGAACAAGGACGATGTTCTGCCCTTGCGTAGCAATACAAAGCGTATTGCCGTAATAGGGCCCTTTGCCAAAGCCGTGCGCGACCTGAATGGCTGGTGGGCCTGCATGGGACAGGACGATCAGATTACAACCATTTACGAGGGTCTGAAGCAAAAACTGGGTGAACAAGCCAGCTTGTTGTATGCCAAGGGCTGCGATATCCATCGTTTCGAAATGGCCGGAACCGATAAAATTCCCCAGGCCGTGCCGTGCTGGCAGCCCGGGCAGCCGATGTGGTGGTACTGGTGCTGGGCGAGGAGTACTGGATGAGCGGCGAGGGGGGCGGTACCGCCTCCATACGTTTACCGGGTGCCCAACAGCAATTGCTCGATGCCTTGGCAAAAACCGGCAAGCCCATTGTTACCCTGGTGCTTACCGGAAAACCCTATGTACTTACCGATGTGGCGGCCAAATCGGATGCCCTCCTGCAAATATGGATGCCGCCACCGGCCATGCCGTGGCAGATATTCTCGTGGGAGACTTTAATCCCTGTGGCAAGCTGCCCGTAACTTTTCCATACCACGAGGGGCAGGTTCCCATATTCTACAACTACAAACGAACCAGCCACAGTTGGGATGCCGGACCCAACGACAACCGCTACTCCACCACCCATCGCGATGTGCAGAGCGAACCCCTGTACCCCTTTGGATATGGATTGAGTTACACCACGTTTGAGTATTCGGCGATTGGCCTGTCCGACAGTGTCCTGTCGAAGGAGGGGGCGATTACCGCCCGCATTTCCGTAACGAATACCGGGAAGGTAGCCGGGCGCGAAATTGTACAGCTTTACCTTCGCGATGAGGTGTGCTCGGTAACGCGTCCCTTCAAGGAGTTGAAAGATTTTGCCCTGCTCGATCTCGAACCCGGTGAAACCCGGGAAGTACGCTTTGAAATTACCCCGGAGAAGCTGAAATTTATCGACCGGAATTTCCGGTATGCTATGGAGCCGGGCAGCTTTAGGGTGTTTATTGGCGGTAGTTCTGCCAATGCCCGGGAGGCGAGTTTTACGTTAACTGAATAGCATCCGGCTGCCTGCATGAAAATGCATCTCGGCGGAATTGCACCAATTGTATGCGTTTAGCAGCTTTCAGAACGAAGCATTCCGGTTGCTTCATTTAAGTTCCTTGACACATCCCTGTGCCAGCAAATAATCCGAAATATTGATTTCCCCGCACTCCACCTCGGCAATGTAGCGGGCATACATGTCGATTTTGTTCTTAGCCGTGTGCACCGTTACTACCGATCCTTTGGGGAAAGCCTTACTACCGGTTGCGCGGGCGTGTTTGGCCTTGCGCACCTGGAAGGGTATTTTGCTGTTTAGCTCGGGGGCATTAATGCGGGCCAGGCGTATGCGCTCCTGGCGGAATACATGGAATCCCAGATCGATATCCAGCACCAGGGTGTCGCCATCGACCCATCGGACAATTTTTGCAGTGTAGGTGTACATAGTACAAAAGTATATTCTAAAATGTAAGCAATAGCGCTAAAAGGCCTGAAAATAAAAGACAGTCAAGGTATAGTTGCTAAAACTATGAAAATAGGCCATATAGCGCAATACTAATTACAAAAAGAAATACAAAAATGTAAATTGCCTTTTTTTGTGAAGTGCAACATTTTTTCGCAATACTGTTATGCCATTCTGAAACCCGGCTTGAATAGTCAGCAACAGACTGTGATTTTATGGATAGGAAAGTTTAACTTTATTAGCATTGGAAATTCCGGAACTATGAAATGGCGGGTTGCCTGGGTATTGTTAAGTCTCGCAGGCACATGGGCTGAGCTCCATGCGGAGGGTGCCATGACCCGTGTTCACGAAAAAACCTTCAACGTTGCTTTTGGTGGCCAGGTGGGCATCGAAAATGGCACCATGCTACGGTTGGAATACGAAGACAACCGGCTCGGAAAGTTCATGGCTTCCGGCCTTGCCGGGGCGTACCTGCAGCGCGGCAACTACCTTTTTATGGACGGTGCGTTAGGCTACGGCTACCCGCTAAAACACAGCCCCCAATATGCTTTGTACCTGAACAGCCATGTTACCTGGATGCACCGGCTCCCTTACCTCGATGAAGGACCTATTCGAAAAGGGCCTTCCTTACTTTTAGAAGGAGAGTGGCGCTATTCCTGGAGGCATATTTCCGTGCATGCGCTTTTTGGGAACCGTTTGCAGTATTCGACCGGGAGCCGTATGGAGCATCCTGTGGATTATTCCTGGTTTTTACGAGTGGGTGTGGTATTTCGCATGGGGGAGACGGGCATGCCTTAGTACTTAGCAACCATTAAGAATGTTAAATGTAATTTCTGGCAGGTAGACAAGCTGGGTATTCCCAAAGTATTTTATTTTTACGCCAACAAATACCCCATGCACCATTACCAACCATGAGCAATAAGGAATACGTACAGGTATTACTCGGCATTATTGAGGCACAGCTCGGCTGGGGGTCTTCGGAGAAATGGCTCCAGCGCGATTTTGAGAACCTGATCGATCGTATTTACGCGGCCACCCGGGTGAACCTTAGCCTGTCGACTGTAAAGCGTATCTGGAAAAATGCCTACAAAGAACTGCCCAATAGTGCAACGCTTGATGCGCTAACCCGCTTTGCCGGTTATCGCGACTGGCAGGATTTTAAGGTGGCGCAGGGGATTAAAAAGGTATTGGATGATGAAGCCGTGGATGATGCCGTGCCGGGCCATACGGCAAAAGGGAGGCTTACCCTTCTCCGTGTGCTTTTGGCCTTGTTTTTGGTCGCAATGGTCGTTTTTGCAGGCTATTGGTATTTCGGACGAAAGTCGGTAGTGGTGTATGATCCCAACGACTTTGAATTATCGTTGTACGCGGTATCCAATGAGCTTCCCAATACGGTTTTCTTTCGGATTAAAATACCCCCTGGAATAACCGATACCGTTTGGTTGCAGCAAGACTGGGATCCCCGCCGCCGGGAGGCGCTTCAACCTACCGATACGCTGATTTCCAGTATTTATTACGCTCCCGGTTATTACAAAGCCAAGCTGGTGGTGAACCATGTGGTGATGCAGGAAGTGCCGCTTCAGCTATTTTCCAACGGATGGGAAAGTGCGGTTTTTAATGATATCTTCCAACGGGAAGCCCCCGTGTACGTTCCCTCAGATTCGGCTTTACGGGCTGGCGAATATCATTTTGCTCCGGAATTTTTAAAACACTATCGCATCGACTTGTCCAGGGAGTACTGGGTGGGGTACTTTTTATCCAGGGATTTTGGAAGCATACAAGCTGCCGATTTTAGTTTTGAGATAACGGTGAAAAACCCGGCGTTTAATGGCGGGCTGGCCTGCCGCGATGTACGAATCTATTTCGTATTTAGCAATTCATACGGACTGATTCCGCTTTGTGATTCGGGTTGTGTGAGCAACATTCAGGCCTATTTTTGCGGTAATTACCAGAATGGTAAAAAGGCTGATTTGTCAAACTTTGGTGCCGATTTGGAACAGTGGGTGCAGGTGCGTTACGAAGCGCGAGCCGGGCATGGCAAAATCTTTTTTAATAACACCCTCAGGAGCGAGTTCGATTACGAGGTACCCGGAGCGGAACTCCGGTTTATTAGCATCTACACTAAAGGTAGCGGGTATTGGAAAGAGGCCAAGCTTTTCGATGCCGATGGAAATCTGTTACTTTTGGAATAATGTTGTTGCCAAGGCGGGCAAAACCGGGTTTATCCGGCATGCAGAAGTACATTGACCGTATTTTGAACGGAATTTGAATTTTTTGGGATCACCGGAATTTGGATGTTTACGGCAAATTAAAAACCGTAATAGCATGAAAACACATTCAATTTTTACCTTATTCTTTTTCCTGATGGCGAATTGGGGCTTGCTCCAGGCAGCGTCCATCGACAGTGCTAATGCCTACCTGGGGCAACCCCGCCCGGGAGATACCCCCGTAATTTTTGCCCCCGGTATTTTCGGGAGTATGCAGAATCATATTGCCGAGCGTTTTTTGTTTAGCAACGATGGCAAAGAACTTTACTGTATGGATGGGTCGGGGCTGCAAATCAGGAGGTATGCTTTTATTGACGATCGGTGGAATGATATGGGAACGGTTGTAAGTAACTGCTTTGCCCCCACCTTTTCGGCCAACGAAGATACCTTGTTCTATCATTGTACCAGCGGGCCCAACTACAACATCTGGTATTCGGTTCGCGAAGGGGATAGCTGGAGTGCCCCGCAGGCACTTAGCCCGAACCAGATGTACTATTTTCAGAAAACCGGCTTAGGCAATAGGTATGCCGGAAAGGAAAACGGACCCAATAGTGTGGGGCAGTGGGATTTGTACCGGATTACTTACGATGGCAGCCAGTACCAGTTTCATAATATGGGCATACCGTTGAATACTACGAATAACGATGTAGAATTTTTTATTGCCAAGGATGAATCGTTTATGGTTTTAGGAGCCAATGAGGCGGTACCCTTTGGCTCCGGCCGCGATTTGTATATTTCGTACAAAATAAACGGCCGATGGTCGAATCCCAAGTCGCTGGGATCTAAAATTAATGACGGGCCGGTGAACAAATGGGGCCCGTTTGTAACGGCCGATAACAAGTACTTGTTTTACACCCGGGGCGATGTGCCCCATTTCCATACCTACTGGGTACGTTTCGACAGGCTGTTGGATAGCTTGCGAACTACCAATTTTGTGCCGTATCAACTGAATACTATCCCCAATATTGTTATTAAGGCTCTGGAACCTTTTAGCTACACCATCCCCGAAGATGTGTTTATTGATGATAATGGCATTGAGAGCTTACATTTTGAAGTAGAAATGGCCAATGGGGATCCCTGGCCGGAATATCTGGATTTTGATCCGCAAACGCGCACGCTTTCGGGTATGTTCTCCGATTTAGGCCAGCTTTATTTAAAGATTACAGTTACCGATCAGGAAGGTTTTCAGCTAAGCGATCGCTTCTATCTGGAAGCGAATACCTTCACCGGAACTGAAAGTGAGTGCTTACAAAGAGCGGTTTCCCTGGCTCCAAATCCGGCCTTCGGGCTTGTGACTATTCAGGGTGTCGAGGCTGCCAGGGTTAAGCGTTGCAGCGTTCTCTCTGCTTCAGGACAGTTGGTAAAGCAGTACGATTCCTTTTCCCAATCGCTGGATATTTCTTCCCTGGCAAAAAGTGTGTACTACATTTGCCTGCAACTCGATACTAGCTGCGTTACAAAAAAATTAGTGGTTCAATAAGAATGGGTTATCAGCAATAGGTGGGCACCGTTTGGCATAGGGCCAGGCGGTGCTTTTACCTGAGGATTATTTGCAGGGCCTGCCAGTATTCAGCCGAATTGCGTGCTGTACCAATAGATAGTGCAAATGCCTATTTAGGCCAGTCCCTACCTGGGAGTGCGCCTGAAGTTTTTGCTCCTGCAATATTTGGTACTGTTTCAAATAGTATTGCAGGACGTTTCCTGTTTAGCCATGACGGCAACGAGCTATATTGCCGTTACGGGTCTGGTTTATAAATTAGAAAGTTTGAATTTATTGATGGTTCTTGGGAAGACAGGGGAACCCTATTCAATAATTGTTTTGCACCTGCTTTTTCAAAGGGCGAGGATACCATCTATTATCATTCAACCAGCGGACAGAACTATAAAATCTGGTATTCGGTTCGTGAAGGTGATAGCTGGAGCGCGTCACAGGCATTAAGCCCGTAGCAAATGTATTATTTTCAAAAAACCGATTTAGGAACAATGCAGGCCGGCTTGGAGAATGGTTCAAACAGTCTTGGGCAGTGGGATTTGTACCAGGTTACCTATGATGGCAGTTCGTATCAGTTTAAGAATACGGGAATCCCGTTGAATACCAGTAATAATGATGTTGAATTTTTTATCACTAGTATCCGACTAATCTCGAATTCATCAGACATTGTCACTATACTCACTGATAGTCAATTGGTATCATGTAAATTTGAAAAGTCACCCTCTGTCAAAATGCAAGTTTTGTTTGCAATGAAGATGTAGTAAACTCCGTTTTTTTCAAG
>QKEH01000080.1 GCA_003252385.1 Bacteroidota bacterium
CCATTCGTAGGGAGCTACATTCTCCTGCCGCAGGTAGGTATTGTTCAGCCAAAGTTTTACGTTGCTGATACTTCCATTGGCATCGGAGGCATTCACTTTGACGTACACATTGCCCGGAGCCGTAAAGCTTTGATTGGCAGTTGGTTTGGCAAAGCTCATACTAATTCCGGTACTGGCACCTGAACTGCTGGAACTGCTCGAGGAACTTGAAGAACTCGATGAACTGGATGAGCTGGAAGAACTCGATGAACTGGATGAGCTGGAAGAACTCGAGCTGCTGCCTGCGGCGGTAACAAATACCTTCACGGCATCGGTTTGAGTGGAATTGTTGTCGTAAACGGTAATAATAGCGTAATTGTTATACGACTGTACAGCTCCGGTAATCAAACCGGTATTCCAGTTTACATTGGCATAGCCCGAGTTGGTATTAAAATGTACGCTGGATGCGCCGGTGTACTGCAATTGGAAGGTTTGTCCCACTGCCAGGGTGAGTTCGTTGCCTACGTTGGTCAGGCTAAGTGTGTTACCACCGCTACTACTGCTACTGCTGCTACCACCTGAACTACTTGATGAGCTGGAACTACTTGAACTTGAAGAGCTTGAAGAACTTGAACTGCTGGAGCTTGAAGAACTGGAACTTGACGAGGTAGAACCTGCAGTACGTCCGGGTACTTTGGAGAATTCCCAGGTAACCAGGTTGACAACGCATACTTCTCCAACATGATGAAAGTCCACTTCGATAGTGTTGTTTGCGCGAACAACACTGGCAGGAATAGGAATTTCCATGGTTCCAAACCAACGGCTGCGTCCTTGTTTAGTTCCTCTCCAATCTTGTGAAAAACTGATGGTGGTACCGTTAACTTTCAGTTGGTCAATGCCTAAGTGTCCCAGTTTATCATCATCGTCATCAAATAGGTTGGCTGTAATGCGCAACATGGCTTCTGCTTTGTTAACATCGGAAGGAACACTCACCCCGTTAATATAAAAGGTATTGATTCCAGAAGCGATCGCTACGCGCTGGTTGTTGCTAACCGCATTTCCAAAAAACTTGCGTTCGGTCGATATTTGGTTGATAGTAACGTTGCTGGCATAGGTATACTTAAGGATCATCATAGCTTCTGGCTGAATGGTTACAGTCGCAGGTGCGTTGCTGGCAGTGTTGTCCGAAAGGACTATGTTCGAGGTACCTGAAAGGTAAAGCTGCTTGGTACGAACCGATTGTGGGGTGAGGCTGGAGCCGAAAAAGTTGAGATCCAGTGTTTTCGATTGGGATTCCAGGTTGTTGAGCAACAAATAAACATTGCGCCCATCGATATAGCAGTCTACCTGAATATCCGGATCACTGGCCTTGGTATCTACGCGTGTACCTTTAACATCAGCCCACAATTCGTACCATTTGATGTAATCGCTCCATTCCCAAACACCGTTACGGTCATCATCGCGAAGCATTTTATACTGGTAATAATATTCTGGTACACCATCTCCGTTTGAGTCGGTATCGCCCCATTTTGCTTTGAGGGGGGTAAAAGGCATCGTTTTGATAATATAGTCCGGTCGTTCCAGAAATTGCATTAGCATAGAACTAAATGGCTTAAGGCACTCCCAGTCGTAACGTTTGTCGTGGGGGGTGTAATCCCATGCACCTTGCACCGCACCGTATTCCGAAAGCACTATGGGTTTGCGGTTAGCTTTTCCGTTTTGATTTACATCGTACCATTCCACCAGGTCAAGTAACCCTTCTGTGGCACTTCCTGTACGCTTGGTTCCTCCAGTTGAATTATAGGAAGGCCAGTCATAAATATGTATTGAGTAAAAGTCCATATTGTCACCGGCAGCATCCATAAAACCTTTCCAGATCACATCCCACTGGCTCCATTCGCCAGATGCATTCAGGTAGGCAGATTGTGTAGCTGCACGGGCGAGATCTTTCATGACCTGATCTCCGGCGGTATTGCCATAATAGGCATCCGAATACCCAACAGTACGATAGCGGTTCAGATCAACTCCGGAGGGATCATGCAAACCCCAGGTCATACCTCCTATTTTAGGAGCCTTGGAACCTAAGCGAGCTTTTATACCCTGGGCAACCAGATTATGGTATTGCCATAAAAGTTCCCAGCTGGACACCATAAATTGCCCAGTGTTAAGTTTCATATCCGGTTCATTGATCACTTCCCAGTATGCAGGCCGTACTTCTCCGATACCTGATGTGTTGTCTACGAAGAATTTATCGAGGTATTGTACCATCCATTCCGCCGAGGTTTGAACGTCAAGAGGAATCCAATCGTAGCCATGGGTTTTACCCCAGGTACTTCCACACATATACCAATAGGAGAAAGTGGGGTAGGTGGGGTGCGGATTGGTACCCATTATTTTTCCCAGGGTACGTGATTCCAAGTTACTCAGATTACGATCGGTGATGGTTTGTTCGTAATGGCTTTTGTACCAGGAACCCATGGCAGCCAGACTGTCCATGTCAGCATGGTTTGGACGATCCGGATCTTCTGCAGTAGCCTGGAAGATCCAGGTGGCTGATCCGTTATCCCTTCCCATATAGGCATCAAGATCTTGAAACAGGTAATTCATTTTACTGTTCTCATTTTCCATATCGGGTTCGATAATGGATGAATGAACCGTAATGTGACGATCGCGACCAAAGTCGGATACGCCATTGACTGAGTGTTTAATGTCGAGGTTAATGTCAACCTCAACCTGTGTCCAGGCATTCCATAATCCTGCGACACTTGCCAGTGCAACTAGCAACATCTTTTTAGAATTCATAAATCAGTTCTAAGGTTAGTAATTAAAGAATTGTTAAGTAATATAGGTTACAGGTGAAACTGTATAAGTGGTTCAGCCATTGGGTGGATGACTGAACTTCTTTGAAAAGTGCAGAGGAGGTTGAAAGAGGGTAGCAGATTGGAAAAGGATGAATAGGGGTAGCGTTTGTTTTAAATCATTACTTTAGTATTAGGGGCTTTTTTGGTGAATTAATAAATAAACTAAAGGCACAATAATAGAGGAAAACTCGTGAAAAGTTGAAAAAACCACCTTTACAAAAACTTAACCACCAATCGATTTTTGATATTAGATGAATGAATGTAATATGCAGTAATTAAGTGATATAGTATTTGAGAATGGATTCTTAACGGTTAGTTGTGCTCCAAGAAGTAGTGCATGGGTTCCAGTATGGAGGATGATAAAAGCACTTTTGTTGTTTGAGATTATGCATCGGATGTGTCGGGTGAGAAGAAGAGCGCATGGGTACCGATGTGGATCAATACGCTCTTTTCCTGTTTGAACTAAGTGGTTGAGTATTTGAAGAATCCAGGATAGTGGCAGGATCAACAGAATTTTTTTTACCTACTCAAATCCCCTAACATAGTGTTAATTATTGTCCGGCCCCGTATTAGATAAGGTTCAACGTATCTTTGTGCATCATATAAATAGCTATGATCGAAGGTGCCCGTTTTTAAACAGGTTGATCGAACGGCTATTGGGTAGTAGCATAAAAACCACCCAATTAAGTACTTCACAGACTGTAAGCAGGAAGTGATCAATGGGTTTACGAATACGGGTCGGTGTAAGACCCAAAGACTTGTAAAAAAAGGGGGGAGTGTAAATTAAACTCTGTCTGATTATTTATTCCAATTCAAATTTAATTTTTTGTTTTCAACTCACAAATACTTTTTTTGAAATTATCACAAAATTGTGCAAGGGCGGCGAAGGAACGGAGCCGTTTATATACCCTTGCACGATTTTGGGGTAATTTCTTTCTTTGTGTTTTTGAGTTGATAATCTACAAGTTCAAAGGCATCCTTTCTCCGAATTTTATTCGTAATTGTTGAGCTGTTATTGCCCAATTAGAAAGAGGCATTGTCCATTTTTTCGAGATGTTCATTGTGGCAAGATATATCATCTTTTGTAGTGCCATATCATTGGGAAATACCCCCTTGTTTTTTGTTACTTTACGTACTTGACGATGAAAGCCTTCTACGGAATTTGTGGTGTAAATCAAGCGCCTGATGTGCTCATCATAATCGAAATAGGCAGATAATTTATCCCAGTTTTTTTGCCATGATTGCAATACAATTGGATACTTCTTCCCCCATTTATCATTGAGTTCGATTAGCTTATCTTCAGCAACGGATTTATTAACAGCCCGGTAGACCTCTTTTAAATCCTTTAAAAATATCTTCTGGTCTTTAGATGCAACATATTTTACTGAATTTCGGATTTGATGCACAATACAACTCTGAATAATTACCTCAGGATATATTGTTGCTATAGCTTCGGCAAAGCCGTTTAAATTGTCAATACAAGCAATTAAAATATCTTTTAATCCACGATTCTTTAGGTCGGTTAAAACACTAAGCCAAAAATTAGCCCCCTCACTTTCAGAGACATACATGCCTATTAAATCTTTATAACCGTCTTTATCAATGGCCAATACGTTGTAAACTGCTCGACTGGATACTTTACCTTCATCCTTGACTTTATAGTGCATGGCGTCGAGCCATACTATAGTATATACTGAAGATAACGGGCGTGATTGCCATTCTTTCACTTTCGGAATTATCCGTTCGGTTATCTCACTTAGCGTAGTGTGTGAAATCTCTACATCATACATTTCTTTGATGTGAGAGCTGATATCCCGAAGACTCATCCCTAAACCATATAAACCAATTATTTTTGATTCGAGATTGTCTGCCAGTACTCTTTCCCGCTTCTTAACCAGCTCGGGAGAGAACGTGCTGTTACGGTCTTGTGGCGTATCAATGGTTATTTCTCCGTTAAAGGTTTTTAACGTTTTTGTTCCGTAGCCATTTCGCTTATTCCCTTTTTCCCGCTCGGACTCACTAAGATGACATTGCATTTCTGCTTCCAATGCCGTTTCAAGAAATTGTTTTAACAAAGGCCCGAAAACTCCGTCTTTACCGGTCAATGATTCTCCCTTTCGCAATTGTTCAAGCGCCTTGGCTTGCATTGCTTTAAATTCTTCTGCGTTCATAATTCTATCTTACAAAATTAATATTTGTTAGACAGAGTTAATTTTACAGTCTCAAAAAGGGGTTGTTATTGCTAACAACCCCTTCCTTTTGGTTCATGTGTATCTGATTTATTCCTTAATAAAACGCTTGGTAATTAATTGGTCGCCATTGATCACTTGTAGCAGGTACATTCCCTTAGTTAAATGATTCAGGTCTACCTGCATGCTGTTGTTCATTATGGGAAGGCTCTCTATACTACTTCCGGTACAACTGTAAATAGTCATTTGGGCATTATCCTCCAAATGTCCCGATAATGAAACGAATAGCTGGTCGCTGGCCGGGTTGGGATACAGAAGCACCTCAGTCAGAGGCATTGAGAGAGTTTGGGCCTCCTTCAGATCTCCGGTTCGGGTAAGGATAAATTTATCCAGATCCCATTGGATATAGGCTCCCGTTGCGGTAAGCTTAATGGTATGGGTGCCGGCGGTTAAATTCATACCTACACTGGCCGATGTGCTGCCAAAGGTGGTTAGCGAACCGGTTTGAGTAATCAGCTGTGTGGCAATAGTGGTGCCATCCACCGAGTACTGAATATTTTGGTTGGCTCGATCCGAACCGGCTGTAAAGGCAATGGTATAGTATCCGGCAGTGGTAACAGTGACGCTATATTGCAACCAGTCGGTATTGATGATTTCGTACATGTAGGTGATGGATCCAATAGTGCCCACCTTACCTCCTATGGTACCATTCTGGTTTACACCACCCATGCTGGAATAGCTTTCGGCTTCCACGGTAATGGAAGTTCCTCCGCTACTGGAGCTGCTGGAAGAGCTGGAACTGGACGAACTGCTGGAAGAACTGGAACTTACATAGGTTAAGATGGTTTTATCCAAATTCCACTGCCATGTGTTGGTACCGGTTGCCTTCAGGCGCACGGTGTGGGAACCGGTGCTGAGCGTAACCTTATTAGATGCACTCAATGCCTGGTAGCTGTCCCATTGACCGTTGTTTACCACGTTGTCGGCCGAAATGGTGGTACCGTCCAGTATAAAGCTGATTTGGGCGTTGTCCATTGGGGAGGAAATCAGGTACTGAATCGAATAGACACCCGCCTGAGTAACATTAAGTGAATAATTAGCCCAATCGCCCGCATTCACGTAGTTAATGTTGGTTCCGGTACTGTGAACACCCAGGGGCACGTAGCCATCGCCATACGAACCACCGGTAGAGGTGAAGGTTTCTGCTTCAACAGTTATGGATCCACCACTGGAGCTGGAAGAGCTGCTACTGGAACTGGAAGAACTTGAACTGCTGGAAGCAGTGGGTTTATAGACTCGGATCCAGTCCACTTTCATCTGGTTTTTGGAAGCATCGTTCAAATTGGCATACGTTGGGGTAGAAGCGGTTAACCAACTCTGCGATTCTATATTGATGATGATTTGCAAATTTTTAGTAAAACCGAGGGGTTCAACAGTTACGCTATTGCCATCAAGATCCGAACCGTCGCCCCCCTGGAACCAACCCGGGTCAATAACACTATATCCTTTCGATGCATTACTGGCGGCTTTTAGTGTAGTTAAACTATAAGAGCTGCTTGTAGCGTAGGTAGTTACATCGGTGTAGCCATCGCTGCCATTGGTGGGCAAATAGAGTCCGTTAGCGTCAACAGTGGTCGAATTGTAGTAGGTATAATGCCAAGTGCCATTCATATTGGTGGCTATCGCATTGTAATACATTACGCGAACCAATTCGCCATCAATATAATATTCCCAATGTTTGGGGCTTATCCAATGCACACCCATTCGCATGTACTGGCGGTTACCGCTATTCCAGCAATAACTGCCCCATCCACCGGCTGCGGTTACTTCATCAATAGGGAACCAGCTGTTCCAGTCTCTGGGTTGATAATCGGTAAAAGGACTTCGTACAAAGGAATGGTGACTGATGTGTGTGTAGTATTTAAACCAATCAACACCTCCGTAATTTTCTATGATATCAATTTCTTCGGTATCGTCAGGGCTGAGCAACCAGAAGCAGGAAGCCAGTGAGATATTTGCCACACTCAGGGAGGCTTCAACATAGGCTGGATAGGTAACGGTGTTGTTGGAGGTAACGCAACCCGAAGCTACACCATACGTACCTCCCTTGCTGGTTTCGGAGGTATAGCCTACGGTAATCACCAGGTTATCCCCATCCACCGAAACATTGGAATTGTCCCAGTAAGTATATCCGGGGCCATCCCATGCATTATGATAAAAGTTAAACCACTGGTTGCTTGGGCCAAAATTAGATCGGCTGGCATACTCTCCGGAACTAAAGGAGGCGGTGTAACTAAAATCGTCCGACAGATTGGTTTGAAGTTGCCACGAATAACCTGTTCCGGGACTGGCCGGAACCGTGATGTTATCCCAATCATAAGCACTGGCAATAATTCCTGTGCATAATAATACCGCAATTAGTACTTGTTTTTTCATTAGAATTTTGTTTTAGTTGAGTAATTACAATGGCGTTATCTCCGCATGATTAGGGCACAAGTGTTGATGTTTGTTGCGATATGGAGTGTGGTAGGTGTGGTTTCATTGGATGCTAATAAAATGCGGTGTGCTGGTCATGAAACAGCTGAGGGCAGGTGCAATTAAATGCTACGGAAGCCAGTTTAGACTCCGCTAAACGGCTAAAATCAGTGAGTTAACCGGATTGTAACATTGGTATGAATACCTGCGGGAGATGAGGATTTGTCAGGTTTTATGCTGAGGTTAAAG
>QKEH01000023.1 GCA_003252385.1 Bacteroidota bacterium
ACGCTCTTTTCGGCAGTAAACAGCTCGTAGCTGTTCATGCCGGGGTATTCCTGTTCAATATGCAGCATCAGTTTCCGGCCAATTCCCCTGCGTTGAAACTGAGGCAGTACAATCAGCCGGCCAATAACCAGTGCAAGCCCTGCCCGCTGGCAAACTTTTACCGAGGCGACAATCTCGCCCTGAATCACCGCTTTGTAAAATTCAAAGGCCTGAAAATCGGCAATCAACGATTCCAGGGTTTGCACCATAGGAGGTATGGTAAAGTTGTGGTGCAGTTCGGCTTCGGAATGGAATGCTTTGCGCTGAACGGAAAGGATCTCCGTAGCGTCTTCGGGGTTGGCCTTTAAAATGAGCATGCGGGGAATAAAAGGTGAAGGATGAGTACAAATAATTGTTAATGTGTGGTTTGCAAGTTAAGAATTAATACAGGGATCTGACTGGGTATGCCGGTACTTTAAGAAGGCTTTGAATGCAACTTTTCAACAAAAGAACAGGCAATAGTTTTTTCTGAGCTTCCGAAAGGATAATGTGACCCGGGGGCTTCCTGAATGAACCAAATGCGCTTCAGGTGGCTGACAATGGATCCAATTAGTTGCAACCCTGCGTGGTTAAGCTACCTCGGGACTTGTACGACTTGTTTGGTGGTACAGGTATTAGTGAAGAGATAACTCAATTGCCTTCTGGTTACTATTCGGCTTAATATCAACGGTCCGCTTGCCGACAGGGACTTTATCTGCTAATGCTCCTAAAATCATTTCGTCCCATTCACTCTCCGGATAAAAGCTACCTGACTGACATCTTCCAAAAAATGATGTTTTTCAAATTACTTCAGTGCATTCAGCATGTTGTGGGTGTTCTGAATGGATTTTTCATTTGGAAAAGATGTGCAAGCCATGCCTAGCCTTTAATTGTAAATTACACCTATATTAGCGCAAGATAAGTTAGAACATATTTTATGAAACAACTATTTTTAATTTCACTTGCCATACTTGTTAATATCAGCATTTTGGAAGGTCAGGTTTATATTGATCCTTCGGCCCCGGTAAATGGAAATGGCACTATGAATTCGCCATACAACACTTTGGATGGCATTGGTTTAGTATCAAACACTTCCTATCTGTTTAAAAGGGGGACGAGCTACGATAAAAACGTTAAACTGGCAGTCAGCAATATTGTGGTTGATGCCTATGGTACAGGTGCCCGCCCGGTTTTGATCAACGGCATGGACATACAGGCAGAAAATTGCCAGGCCCGGAATTTAGATATACGTGGAAAAGCCAACACCACGGTACTGGGGCTTAGAAATGCACCCAACTGCCTGGTTTATAACTGCGAGGTGAGCGGGGGACAAAATGGCATTGGCATTGGAAATACCTATGGCAAAGCGGTAAAGCTTACAAAAGTTGAAATACATGAACTGGATCAGGAAGGCGTTTATATCGATGGCTTAGACTCCCTGGTTATGGACAGTTGTTACGTACATGACGTAAACCTGTATTATGTAAAAAAAATCTATTTTAAAGCAACGGGCGACGGACTGCAAATTTCAAATACGAATTTTATAAAAATAAGCAATACCACTGTTGACCGATCGGGCACCAACAACAAGTTCTGTATGATCCTGCAAAGGTGTCAGCAGGCCCGGATTTACAACTGTAACTTTATTGGCTCGCCCCAGGACGATTTGTCGAGGGAACTGGAGGCAGGCATGACCTGTGCCTACCTGAGCGCAGTTGACGATACCCGCTTTTATAATTGTTTGTTTTATTCGGGAGTAGTAGGCCTTTGGAACCAATATTCAGGGAATATTGAAGTACATGATTGTTCGTTTATCAAGCAGGAAAGTATTGGTTTTGACGGCGCGTTAACAGGGAGAGCAACCAACTGCTTTTTTTACAGGGCTAGCCTGAGAGGGCTTAATATGGCATGGATCCCAGATGCAAAATCGTTTGACATCCTGGATTGTACCTTTTACCAGAATGGGCAAATGCACATAAGCGCACCTGCTGGCGATACCATTTCCGGGAATACCTTTTATCCACCCCAGTTTAATGTTGATTCTGACCCCATTGATCTGGGTGTTTGTGAAATGGATACGGATCTTTTTTCAAACGGAGGCTTTACGGATTTGAAAATTTTTTCGCCCATTGCTACCCAGGACTGGCACCTCTATAAAAACAGTACCTGCTTTGCCGAAGGGTATAATTTATACCATCCAAACAAAGAACGTGTCAATATTTTTATTGATGTAAATTACCATAATGCCCTGCTAACAGCTGCTAATAAAAATTCAAACATCAAGCTGAGCGTGCAAAAATATACCGGAACCATCGATACGGCCAGCTTTGAAACTACCTTTATGGATAGCTATAAAAAGAATTTCGCCACCTGGGACACCGGAATTTACGATTTTACCATTCAGGAAAATGCAGAAACCATTTTAAAAAAGTTGTATTTAAAAGAGGGCTATGATTTTAATGAAATTGATTTTGTAGACAAAACCAACAAAACCGCAGACGTACGTAATGTCTTCTCTGCGGATACCGTGGTTTACCCAACTTTCATAAACAAAGACGTAAACCGTAAAGTGGTGCGATACAGAAAGGATTTTTTTGAAGGATACTATTTGGATTCTTTTCCAAATTTTGAATTCTTTTACGAAATAAACCTCGAGAACTTTTTAATCAAACCTATTGATCCCATCGATCGCTACGATATTACAATTGTATCAGGAAATGGCAATATAATGCATCGCCAAAGCCATGCCGCTGGAATTCAATCTATCTATATTGATGCTTGGAATGATGGCATGTACGATGTCGAATTATTTGATTCCGAGACCAACGAAAGCTTGTTTCATGTGAACTTCCTGAAAAGAAATGCTTTGTTTGTCCCCGGGAACGAGTTGCCAAACGGTAATTCTACCCAGTCGGTTATTGCATATTCTGGTTCGTTAAAAAGTACACAATCCTACAATCAGGCAAGCCATGAGCTAACCATTGCTATACCCGAAAATACGGATAACAAAACCTATCATATTCGTGTCTATAATTCGTCCGGGATATTAAAATTTAAGGGAACCATGAACTCTGCCACCAAAACTTTTATGCTCAGCGAACCCATTGGGCTTTATGTTACACGGGTATACAATCAGGAGCAAACGGAAGCTTGGGCTACCAAATTTATAATCATGCAATAGGTAGCCCGGCAAGATTCCCTGGTTGATTTTTCAGTTTGGTGCAGCAGTATATACTGGCAATATCAACGTATTAGTGGTAGTGTCATCGGTAAACACCAGTGTGTTCGTTGATTGTTCTGGGTTCACACCCTCTCACGAAAGTACGACTGGGAGGTTGCATATAGAGCCGTTCCATGTTTTCCGGGGAAACCCGGCACATACAAATTCAGGCAAGGCAGCTAGCCTCTATTCTTGCAGGTGTTCCACGGAATGGTCGTTTTATAGTTGCCGCTAACGCCCGAAGATCGCTTCCTTCGGTGCACCTTCAGGATAAATTGGCCTATCGGAAAGAACGTAAAAAAATCCAGCCTCCTGACAAAGGGTTGTCCTTTGTGCCTCTTAGGTTTGCTTCCTGGTACAACTAGAAATGAATACTAAAGCAATGGTATTAATCGTCGTTGTTTCTCTTTTAGGAGGTGTAAGCAAGGCACAAACACAAAAAGTATGATAAAAAATCAAATCACAATTAGAGAAAAAAAAGTCGAAATCAATTATTTTCAACAAGGACAAGGCGGCACAGCCCTGTTGTTCTTGCACGGCTGGTGTATCGACGCAATGTATTGGAAGGATCAAGTGGATTATTTTTCGAAAACATACCATGTTTTCGCAATTGACCTGCCTGGATTTGGCAAATCCAAAGCCGAAAGAATCAACTGGACTATCGAAGAATATGCTCATGATGTAACCGCATTCATAGACGCAATGAACCTTGAGAACGTGGTAATCATTGGACATTCCATGGCAGGCGAAATAATGTTACAAGCCGCGTTGTCCAACAATCCCAAAATAGTTGGCGTTGTAGGTGTTGACAATTTCAAATTTATTGACGTTGCATTTACATCGGAACAAATAAAACAAATGACCGACTTTTTTTCAATGCTTGAAAAGGACTTTAAGCATTCAGCACCGGTATATGCAGAACGGATGCTTTTTCACCCGACCACTTCAGAGGAAGTGAAAAACAGAGTAAAAACTGATATTGCAAATAGCCATCCCGTCGTTGGGCACGGAACATTCATGAACCTCATGCAATTTGCTTCGATCGAAGCACAAAAACTAGAACAGCTGAATTATAAGTTGAATTTAATAAACTGTGATTATTTTCCAACAAATGAAACAGGACTACAAAACCATTGTAAAAATGGTTTTCAGGTAGAAACCATCACTGCAACCGGACATTATCCCATGATAGAAAAGCCAACTGAATTTAATAGCCTATTAGAAAAAGTGCTGACAGGAATGCAATACAACTGCTGCTCATCGAGTAGGTAGTCCCTCTTGTTAGTCGATCCTAGCGAACTTAATTTTGAAATCAGGTATGCGTGCAACTACCCGTTATCTTCGAGCGGGGGCTGAAAAAAATGCGACTTTCGCAGTAGATTGTTCCTTGTAGCGTTACTTTTTTCAAGATTACTATCGAAGCCCAACTAGAATGCCCCGGTCAGTAACCGGGGCATTGTATTATAGCATGGCGTAAGTAGTGCCATGGTATACCATTTAAACTATATGGGCAAAGCCCATAAAGGCCATGGCCAGAATGCCGGCAATGATGAAGGCTACACCCATAATGGTTCAAGTGGAGGTAATCAGGGGATACATGATGCCCAGAGTTTTTTTACCAATATTATTTGTGAGCAAAGGAGCGATGCGGTGAATTTCGGAATGGCACGCTTTGTATTCAAAAAATAGTAGCTTAAATCCCTATAAATTTAATATTCCATTAGTATATTTCCAGGCTTTTGTTACGATAAAAAAACGATTGCGTGTTAATTGCTTCAAAAGAGAAACCTTAAGTCTCAAACAATAAAAAACAAAAGATTTCAGATCTATATAGTTATAGTTTTAATTTGAAAACCCAGACCCCTATTTTAAAAAAGAACCAGCCAATATTGAGAAGTATATTCAAAAAACAATATCAATTACAACCACTATAAAAAGAAAAGACGGTGAATATGAGGAGAAAAATCTAAAGGACATGCGAAATTGCAGCTGATCGAACCAAAGCAAATTTTGATATTTTGACACAGTTGTGCATGTGGTGTATAGGTATAATCCTAATAACGAATTTCTTGACATGTCCATACTTGGTAAGAATATTTACCCCCAGTCCTAAAGGAATAATTGTTTTAATTGGTGGTGAATGGTTTATCTCCAACGAAACTGAAAATAACCAAACTTAGCATTAACCATGTTCCAAGCTCATGTAAGCATAATTATAATTGCTTACAACGAACAGAAATATTTACCAAGGTTATTAAATTCATTGGTCAAACAGATGTTAAATCCTTTTGAGGTTATCATAGTAGATAGTGATAGTAAGGATAGAACAGGTAGCATAGCGTTATCCTATAAGGACAAATTACCTTCACTTAAGTATTTGAAACTTCCTGTTGCATTGGGCCCTGCTTATGCAAGAAACAGAGGGGCTGAAATATCCAGTTATGAACGCTTACTATTTTTGGATGCGGATACCCGGGTAAAACCTGATTTTATTGAACGTGTAATAGCCGAGTTACTTCTATACGACCCTGATGTAGCAACTTGTCCCATAAGAATTGCCGAAAATCATTTAGCCTCAAATCTTGGAGCTATTTTTCTAAATAGTTTTATGATTCTTATGAAACCAGTTTATTCTGCAGCTTATGGAGCTTGCATTATAAGTACAAAAAGTATTCATGTAAAATTAGATGGTTTCAGGGAAGATTTAGGTTTGTGTGAGGACTGCAACTATATAAAAAGAGCAAGACGAAACCACAAAATGAGATTTAAAATATTGTCTCCATATTTTTTTACTTCCGACAGAAGGGCTATGCTAGAAGGGGGGGCAGATTTTTTTCTGAAATACATTAGAATCCATCTGCTTAGGATGTTTACAGGAAGAGAAATATTAAAAGATGAAATTAAATACGAATACGGAAACTTTTACAATGGCGATGAGTAGGTTAAACAATACAATAGATAAACTAATTGAGCTTGTTAATGCATTAGTGGCATTGTTCAAAGATAAGTTCTTTTATGTGGGTCTTTTATTTTTAATAGGAGGCATTCAACTTAATTTCTTTTCACAAACGTATCTTCACAATTACATGAATGAGGGCAAAACACTTCCTGTTCTTTCCGACTTAATACTGGACAACTTGCCCTATTGGGATATTGATTATTTGTATGATTTATTCAGCTTGGTATCCGTTATCGTTTTTGGTAGTTATGTTATTCACAAGCGGGAATATAAAAAAGTGCCATACTTTCTTCTGCTATGTGGCGTTTTTCATTTGGTACGAGGCGTTTTTATTGTTCTCACTCCATTTGGTAATCCGCCAATGTTCGACGGCACACAGGGCATGTTTAATGGATTCTCTAAATATGAACTGGGCGTATATCCATCCGGGCATACGGGCATTGCCTACATGTATTTTATTTTAGCCAAAGATAAATATTACCGTGCTGTTTTATTATTTAGTGTTTTGATGATCATTGCCTCCTTGTTTTTATCGAGAGGGCATTATAGTATTGATATTTTGTCGGGTATCTTTTTTGCTTTTGCAATAAAAGCATATGCTGATAAATACCTGTTTAACTGGATGTACAAGAGCAATGATAATTTGATATAATCACTGGTTGTATGAGGTTTATTGCATTTTTATTCGTATTGGCTCTGAGTTATAATGCTAAAAGTCAAATTTTAACAGTCTCATTCGAGCATGTCAGAAATTCAAACGGTGTTTTCCGTGTCGGATTTTTTACCAGTCACCAAACCTATAAGGATGGAGATCCGGTTTTTTATAAAACCATTGCAAAAACTGGTTTGAACAATGGGACACTGATCTATAATTTTAGAGATATACCAGTTGGTATTTATGGAATTGTAGTTTTGGACGATGAAAATTCAAATGATAAAACCGATTACTCTTGGTTTATCCCTTCAGAAGGATTTGGTTTTTCGAACCACACCATTGAAAAAGTTGAAGTGCCCGATTTCGATGATTTTGATTTTAGTTTTTACAAAGATTGCTTTGTTAAAGTAGTTTTTAAATACTTATAAATTCCAGTGGACACTTCTTTTCCAATTAAAATCAAAGTGTAATTGTAGCAAACATACCAAGTAAATACCCTTCACACATAGAAACAACTCTTTTGTATAGAATATCTTCGTTGGTAGTGCTTTTCCCTTTGATTTTTTTTCAAAAACGTGGCTTGTATTGAACAAATGCCGTGTAATTTTCTGGTTGAAAATGAAACCGAAAATCATGAGAAATGAAACCGTACTTTGTTTCAGTTTTAAAATGTTATGGAAAGGATACACCTTGTCAGATAATCGGCAGTTCAGGTGGATGTAGTTATTGAGGCATGTATAAATCCGGATGATTATCCCTGGGAGTCATTGAAATGACTGGCGTGTAAACTCTTAACTTACAAGATTCAAAATCTTGTAATCGATTCTTTCATTCATAATTTTTCGTTGTCCAATGTACATCCTGCCGAAGCCCAATAAAAATGCCCCGGTCAGTAACCGGGGCAGTGTATTATAGCATGGCGTAAGTAGTGCCAAGGTATACTATTTAAACGATATTGGCAAAGCCCATAAAGGCCATAGCCAAAATGCCGGCAATGATAAACGCAATCGGAACACCTTTCATACCCTTGGGAATTTCGGCCAGTTCCAGTTGTTCGCGAATACCCGAAAAGGTTACCAGTGCCAAGCCAAAACCTATGGCATTCGAAGCAGCATAAACTACCCCCTGAAGCAGGTTAAATTCTTTCTGGAAGGTAAGGATGGCAACACCCAGAATGGTGCAATTGGTGGTAATCAGAGGCAGAAAGATACCCAGCGCCTGATACATCGAGGGGCTTACCTTTTTAAGAATAATTTCGACCAACTGAACCAGTGCGGCAATAACCAGAATGTACGACACCGTTTGCATAAACCCAATCTGCAGAGGTTCCAGTATGTACTGCTGCAACAGGTAGGTAACCATGGTGGCAATGATCATTACAAAGGTTACCGCACTTGCCATACCTATGGCAGTATCCACCTTATTCGAAACCCCGATAAAAGGGCATATGCCCAGAAACTGGGACAGAACAATATTATTAACAAATACGGCTCCTATTACTATTAAAATATACTCCATAGTGCCAGATTAAGAGTTTGCTAGTTTCTTTTTAAGTTTATTCATAATCATGATGAGGTAGCCCAGAGCTAGGAAAGCACCGGGTGCCATGATAAAAATCAGCATGCCATCGCCCTGGATGAATTTATGTCCAAAGAACGAGCCGTTACCCAGTAACTCGCGCACGGTACCCAGCAGGGTAAGTGCAAAAGAGAAACCCAAACCGATACCGATACCATCGAGTAACGAAGGCAGTACGCTGTTTTTGGCCGCGAAGGCTTCAGCACGTCCCAGAACGATACAGTTCACCACAATCAGGGGGATGAAAATCCCCAGGTTGTCGTATAAACTGGGTTCTCCGTGAGGTCCCGGTGTGTTGGTATAGGCGCTCATCAACAGGTCGACAATGGTTACAAATGACGCAATGATTACGATGAATGAGGGAATGCGGACCTTATCGGGAATATACTTACTGAACAGGGCAATGAATACATTCGACAGGGTGAGCACTGCTGTTGTGGCCAGTCCCATACCCAGTCCGTTGATTGCCGATCCGGTTGTCCCCAGGGTAGGGCATAATCCCAGAAAGAGCACAAATGTGGGGTTTTCTTTTAAAAACCCTTTGGTAACATGTTTAAGCTGGCTCATTGCTTGCCTCCTTTCTTAAGTGCATCGTAGGCGCGTTGTACGGCATCGCAATAGGCGCGCGAAGTAATGGTTGATGCAGTGATGGCATCTACATCGCCACCATCTTTTTTAACTTGTAATTTGTAGTTGCCGGGGTTTTTACCATTGAACTGGTAGCTCCAATCACTTTTAGCTTTGGTCATCTTATCGCCCAGTCCCGGTGTTTCCTTATGCTCCAGCACGGCAATGTCGTTAATGGTGCCATCGGGGCTGAAACCTACCAGAAGTTTCAGGGTTCCGCCAAAGGCCTTGTTCGAGAAGGTCTCGGCGGCATAACCAACGGTATCGTTTCCCTTTCGGGCTATGTAAAAGTATACTGAGTCACCATCGGCAGCTACGCTGAAGTTTTCTTCACCGGGATGGTTATCGAAAGCTGGAGCAACTCGTTGAATGGCCAGGGTCTTTTTAGCGCCTTTGGCCAGATCGATGGGTTCTTTGGTCAGATTGTACACAGCACCCATTGCTGCCGATGCCAACAGGGAAATGATCAGCAGGGTAAGCAGCATATTGCTGAAGGTTGATTCTTTCTTAGCCATTTTTTACCTCCTCTCCGAAGCGTTTGGGTTTGATATAGCGATTTAACAGCGGCACAAAGCCATTCATGATCAGGATGGCGAAGGACACCCCTTCCGGATAGGCTCCAAAAACCCGGATAATAACCGTGAGCAATCCGATACCAATCCCATAAATTAGCATTCCCAGCGGATTCATGGGCGAGGTTACGTAATCGGTAGCCATAAAGATGGCACCCAGCAGTAAGCCGCCGGTGAGTATATGGAACATGGGGCCGGCATAAACTTCAGGGTTGGCCAGGTTCAGTATGCCGGAGAACACCACCACGGTTCCCAGTATGCTAACCGGTATGTGCCAGGTAATAATTTTACGAACGAGCATATAAACCAACCCGATCAGCAGGGCTACACCGGCTACTTCGCCCATGGATCCTCCCATATTGCCTAAAAACATATCGAGGTAGCTCGGGATTTTATGAGCCAGGTCACTAAAAGATTCACCGGCTTTCAATCCTTCTTTGATCACGCCCAGCGGTGTGGCACCGGTAAACCCTTCGACCGTACTTTGATAGGGGGTGCTGATACCGGCAGGTACGGGGTATTTGGTCATCTGAACCGGGAAGGATATTAACAGGAACACACGGCCCACCAAGGCAGGGTTGAAGGGATTGTTTCCTAACCCGCCAAAGGTCATTTTACCTATCCCGATAGCCACCAAGGCGCCCACCATAATGATCCACCAGGGCAGATTAGAGGGCAGGTTAAAAGCCAGCAGGATTCCGGTTACCAGTGCCGAACCATCGCTGATTCGAACCGGTGTTTTCAGTATGAATTTCTGAATCAGATATTCGAATAACAGGCAGGAGGCTACGGAAACCAACGTTACCACTATGGCACCCATGCCATAAAACAGCACCGAAGCCAGAAGAGCCGGTACCATTGCTAGTACCACGCCGTACATGAGTTTGTTCACGGACTGCCCGCTGTGCACGTGCGGCGACGGTGATACGGTTATTAGTTTATTCATTATTTTTTTCTTGATCTGATGATTTTTCCAACTTCTGATTTACCCAAACGGATGTAGTCGAGCAGGGGGCGACTCGATGGACAAATGTAGCTGCACGAGCCACATTCAATGCAATCCATTACCTTATCGCGCTCGAGGCGCTCATGCAGTCCTTTCTGACCCATGGACATGAGCAGATAGGGTTCCAATCCCATGGGGCAAACCGACACGCACTTGGCACAGCGGATACAGGGTTCAACGGGTTTCCGTTGGGCTTCCGTCTGTTTCATAATGAGGATGCCTGAGCTGCCTTTTACAATGGGCACTTCGGTCGAAGCCAAGGCTTTTCCCATCATAGGCCCGCCATTGATCACTTTCCCGGTATCATCGGGCAGGCCTCCGGCTTTTTCAATCAGTTGCGATACGGGGGTTCCGATCCGCACTTTGAAATTGGCCGTTTCCTTCACCGATTTACCGGTAACCGTAACAATGCGTTCAAACAGGGGTTTGTTTTTTTGAACCGCTTCGTACACGGCATAAGCGGTGCCCACGTTAAATACTACTGCGCCCACTTCAATGGGCAGGGCTCCGGAGGGCACTTCGCGTCCGATAACCGCATTGATCAGCTGTTTTTCGCCACCTTGAGGGTACTGCACTTTGAGTGCCTGTACCCGGATACCCGTATATTTTTTAGCCAGTTCGCTCAATTTGGCAATGGCATCGGGTTTGTTATTTTCGATTCCGATGATCGCTTTTTCCACCTGAAGCCCTTTTTGCAGGATATGGATTCCCACCAGCAGTTCCTCGGCTTTTTCCATCATCAGCACATGGTCGGCGGTGAGGTAGGGTTCGCATTCTACCCCGTTTATAATAAGGTATTCGGCGGTTTTACCCCGGGGGACAGCCAGCTTTACATGCGAGGGGAACGTGGCTCCGCCCAGACCAACAATACCGGCTTCGCTAATGCGTTGCAGGATTTCTTCGGGGCTGAGTTCGCAGGTGATCTTTAATGCGTCCGAGCGATCGATGGTATCCATCCATTCATCACCTTCCACATCAATAAATATAGCATCGCGGGTATAGCCACTGGCATCGAGGGCTTTGTCAATTTTTGCAACCTTACCGGAATAGGGCGAGTGAATGTTGGCAGATACAAAGCCGTTCTTTTCGGCAATGAGTTGACCTACCTTCACGGTATCGCCTTTTTGCACAATAGCTTTGGCCGGAACACCCAGGTGCATTCCCAGAGGAATAGTTACATGAGTGGGCAGTCCCAACTCCTGAATGGGTTTGTTTGCCGACAGCTTATTTTCCGGAGGATGAACGCCTCCTTTACTAAACGTTTTTAGCACTGTAATTCCTCCTAATTGGTTTTATTTCTTATGAATTGGTGTTTTCTTGTTGGGTTGCCGATGTTTGCGTATCATCAGGGGTGGCTGTTTTGTCTTTTGCCGGTGGAAAGCCTATTTCAATAATGGACTGAGTGGGGCATTCCTGGGTGCATTTGCGGCACAGCTTGCATTTGTCGGCATCGATAAACGCCAGGCTGTTTTCCAGGGTGATGGCTTCGAATGGGCAAACCTTAACACACTTGCCGCATCCGATACAAGCCACAGCACAACTTTTCTTGGCTATGCCGCCTTTATCGGTATTACGGCAGGCTACGTATATTTTGCGATCCTTCTTGGCGCGCTTGCGCAGTTCGAATAAATTTTTTGGACAGGCCGTAACACAGGCACCACAGGCGGTACATTTTGCATCGTCCACTTCGGGCAGTCCGGTTTCGGGGTTCATATGCAGCGCATCAAACTTGCATACTGTTACACAGTCGGCCAGTCCCAGACAACCGTATTGACAACCGGTATCGCCACCGTAAAGAGCAGAAGCAATGGTACAGGATGAAGCGCCATCGTAAAGGGTGGTTTTAGGACGTACTTCGCAGGTGCCGTTGCAACGCAATACAGCAACCTGTGGATCCATGCCAATAGCATCGCGACCTAAAATACCGGCAATGGCGGTCATGGCATCGTTACCGCCCACCGGACAGTAAAGCCCTTCCAGACTGTCGGCTTTAACACAGGCCTCGGCAAAGTTCCGGCAACCGGCAAAACCGCAGCCTCCGCAGTTGGCAGCAGGCAAAGCTTCTTCCGCCTGGTCGATACGGGGATCTTCGTAGACCTTAAACTTTTGCGCAACAAAATAGAGCACAATAGCAGATGTTGCACCTAAACCACTTAAGGATAAAATGGTATATAAGATGGTTGTGTTCATATCAACTTACTTTTCGAAGTGTAAATGTGAAGGTGTTTTTTAAACGATCGCGAAAATAATACAATCCCCCAAAATAAGGAACCAAGAGGGCTATGGCAATAATACCTGACCATAACTCGTTGATGTGTAGGATATTGAGGACAACCAGAACGAGCAGGACAAGAATAAAGGGAAGTACATAGGCAATTAGCGTGGCTTTAAGTCCCAGATTGCGCTGCATAACCACTTCCACCATCTCACCAACGTGGTAGTTTTCTGCCTCAACCGGAATATCCATAACGCGCTCCTGCGATTCGGACATGCCACATCCTGCTTTACTCTGACAGCTGGCACAGGCCGAGAAGGTGGTAAAGCGTACACTGGCCATGCCGTTTTCCAGCTGGTCAATAATCCCTTTCTGCTGAATGCAGGAGGTAGTGTCCATTAGTTTGTTGTGTTGTTAGGGGCTGTAAAATTATATATGTTCAGCATATCTCAGTCAAAAGGAAAGAAATATTATGCTTTTTAGACTGAGTATAAATAATACCGTATGCGAAGTCATTTTTGGGATGCCTCCCTAACTTAATGCTTATGTACGAGGTGTAATAAGTTGTAGATAAATGAAATAGAAATAGCATGGCAAGAGGTGCAAGAAGGATAGATAAAGGTTTAACAGGAAAGGCGTGCTGCGAATAGTTCGTTTTAAAGCGTTACCAGTAGCGGATTGCAGAATCCTGTATTATCCTGATGAGGATACCCTGCCGGGTTGGACAGAACACGGGTATTTGCAATTGCGTAATCGCAGGCTTGATGGAGGTGTCCGTGGATCCAGAGTGCAGGTTGCTGTTCCTGAATGAGGGTTTCCAGATCGGAGGCATAGGCAGCTGCAATAGGATCGGACCGTAAGGATTCTGGTACCGAAAGCCGGCTGGGTGCATGGTGGGTGATTACAACATTTTGACAGGTGGGGCTGTTTTGCAGACTCTTATGCAGCCAGTTCACCGATTGGTGATGACTTTGGGCGATCTGCTGGGGTTGTATGATTGTTTCGCTTGAACCCGCATGGATCAACCGGTAATCGTTCATCCGATACTGGCATTCGCGGCGGGTAAGTTCCGGTGTACCAAACAGGTCGAAATCGGTCCACAGCGTACAGCCGTGAAACGTGATGCTTCCCATCTGGAACGATTCGTTTTCAAGTACATGGATATGGGTGTGGGCAGTTTCGTGTTGTAATAACTGAACCTGAAGGGGATAGCTGCCATAGTAAAACTCATGATTCCCCAGAATGTAGATTACCGGGGTGGGAGGCGGAATGTGTTCCCGGATCCAGTCTATGGCAAGCGATCCAACATGGATGTCGCCTGCCAGAATTACTCCATCGCTTGCAGGCAGTTCAAACTTGCGAAGTCCAAATTCAAGGTGGATGTCACTTAGAATTTGCAGAGTCACGAGCGGGGTACTTTACAGATTATTGTTTACTAAAGTTACTCCTTCCTGGGGATAAATTCATATACTTTAAAGAAGTCGCCGAATACGAAACTTGCCCCGGGATTGCTGTATTGGGCCAGTTGCTGAAGTATGTCATTGTCCGGAAATGCCTGGTTGGCTCCGGCATCCAGGAAAATAATTTTGTCAGCTGAGCGAAACCTGCCGGTATCCAAATTGGTCCAGTTGTAAATGGGATATACTCCCTGATCGTTCAGGCAGGCACAGGAGTTTTCTTCTCCGGGGTTGGTCGGGTAGGATTGGAAACAGGCCGGGTCGAAGTAGTATCGGAAGTTCAGTTCAAACCAGGGGGGGCACATATAAATCAGGCTGTTCTCCGTGGCCATTTCCTGTATCTTGGCAATAGTTTCGCGAACATTACGCTTATTGTTGAAATTGGGCTGAATGGTGATCAGGAAAAACAGCGTTACCAATGCGGGAAGCGCAAGGTTCCAAATCTTCTTTTCCATGATCGAGTCGGCTGCCAGTGCAACAAGAAGCACAAAACCAATAGAGGCAGGCATCAGATAACGATCCAGAAACATCGGAATCCAAAACGATATTCCGAACATAAACAGGAAAGGAAACAGAAACCAAAGAACCACGAGCCGGGAGGCCGGACTATATACTTTTTTGTTTCGTAGTACGAACAGAGTACCTGCGGCGAGCAGTAGCGGAATTACCAGCGAGGTCACCACGAGTTCGTTGGTAAAAATCCGAAGCATACCGTACAGCGATGAAATTCCACCAGGTGGCGCTACCCAGGTGCCATGAGAGGACGAATCGATAAAACGGCGGATGAAGGTGACCCCGTTGGGGATATAGGCAACAAGAACGATACCCAGTCCCAGGAAGAAGGGACGGTACAACCCTTTCCGGTTTATAGGGCTGCCTAAAAAATGAAGCAGCTGGATAATCAGAACAAAAAAGCCGAAATAGTGGGCGTAAATAAGAAGGATATTGCTGATGACTAGAAGTACAAATGGCGTTCGGATTTTCAGGCTCCCCGAAATGCTCTTCAGATAGAAGTACATGGAGGCGGCGGTTAAAAAGCCCAGGAATGCATATGTTCTGGCTTCGTGGGCAAGGCCTATCTGGTAATTTGAGAAGCTGAAGAGCAGGCTCGATACTACAGCCACCCGGGAGGAGAAGAATTCAGTTCCGATGTGGTACAGAAAATATACGGTAAGCGTGCTGAATAGCAACGAAGGGAGTCGCACCGAAAAGATTCCGATGCCGAACAACTTGATCCAATAGTGCAATACCAGTTCGTACAGTGGCGGGTTGTTGCCGGTAGCAAGTTCCCGAATAATTGTCCCAACGTCCATTTGAGCGTGGTAGATGCTAAAGGGTTCATCGCCGGCAATGGAACCCGATGCCAGATACCAGCCTTTAACGAGAAGGTTGAGTAGCATTAACCCATATAACCACAGACTGCCTGCAAATGGTTTGGGGTGGCGAAACATTTATATAAGGGTGTAGTTTTGGTATTCCATAATGCGTTTTCCGGTAATTCGCTCAAAGAAGCGCTTGATTTTTTCCTTTCGTGAAAAGCTGTTTTTCGAGAGGTCGAAATCGAATTTCCAGTTGATGCGTTGAATGCGCTCCTGCATCACGCCGGGGTGGGTGCCGGTGAAGCGGGACAGGGCATCTACCTGGCTGTAATCGAACTCATGCGCTTTGGCCACATTCTTCTCAATCCATTCGTCGTTATGCCAGTACTTGTTGAAGTTCTCCTGTTTACCTTGCATGGCGCGGGGGTCTTTTACCCAACCGTAATGGTGCATGTAGGCTTCGATGTATTTAACACGTAATTTTTCGTTGTCGTTCTTGCGAAAACCCTGGGCATCGCGGTAGGAATAGATGTTCTTGTTGTTTTTTACCACCCGAATTTCGCGACGGTACCAGCGGTAGGCTTCGCCGACATAATCGTAGGAGCCGTAAAAATGCCGGTAGTTGAACAGCAGTCCGTCCACGTTGGGGTCGTGGGCATATTTTTCCATGGCTTCGCGGATAACCGGCAGATATTCTTCGTGCAGTACCTCATCGCCCTGAATGTAGAAGCACCAGTCGCTTTCGGGGTCAATGGCCTGGAAGGCTTTATTGGTTTCATCGGCCAGCACCCGGCCACCTTCGCGCAGGGTGTCGTCCCATACAGTTTCAAGTATTCTGATTTTTCCGGGAGCAATTCCTGAAATGAGCTGCAGGGTGTCGTCGTCGGAATTTCCCACCGCCACCACAAAATCATCGCAAATTGGGAGTATCGACCGGATGGCCTCCTCGATGGGGTAGTCGAACTGGATTGCGTTACGAATGAAACTAAAGCCGGTAACTTTCATAGTTTTCTATGCTGTATATGGAGCCTTACTGTAACAGTTTGCTCCATGAGTTAATACTGCTGCACACGGGCAAAGGTATTCCCGGGGCGTGGTAAAAATAGAAAAACTATGAATGGTAAATGCAGGAAGCTGAAATAAAGATGGGTACGAACGGGAAGGTTGACGGCTCAACACGATAAGTCCCGGATCCTGCTGCTCAGTGGTGCTGCAACTCGGCGAAGCACCCTGGACAACAACAACCGGGACAGTTTTACTTTTTTTAAGCGGCTATGTATTCGAAAATATCGTTTATTACATCGGAGTGCGATGCTCCGTAATTGGCTTTCAGCCACTTATGAAGATTGATAATCTCGTAAGACTTCAACCATTTAAAGGATTTAACGATTTCCTTCCGAAACAGCTCCTTGTCATAGCTGACCTGATGCAACAGCATTTTTTGATGTTCTAACATGTTCAACCGGATTTTGTGTATAATTCGAAATTACTATTTCACACCTCTCTGGCGAAATTTTTTAGGGTGAGATACATCATCCGGAAGCGGTTATTCATGCTAGTCCCAGAGCTTTTCCGAAGGAGGGGGTCTGTTGTGATAAAATGGGATACCTTTCAGAAACAACAAGGAATAGAGCAGTATTTAAGGACGTTTTTTGAAATCAGGTGTGTTAACCCCGAATTATTGTATACATTTGGACGGAAGTAGCACAAAAAAAATTAACGTGACACGATCTACTCGGCTTTTCGCCCTTATTCTGGGAAGTTTGGCATTCAACCTGTTTGCTCAAGCTCCCCCATCATTTTTAGACGATACTCTGGCTCTTGAGGAAGTAACCGTTTCAACCACTAAAATAGAAGTGCAGGAATTTTCGGCTCCCTTAAGCATAACCAGTATACACAGCGAGGCTATTGAATCCTCATCGGAATCGGCTTTGTTTCCCATTTTGTCCGAGCAGGTTCCGGGGCTGTTTATTACAGAACGGGGGGTTACCGGGTTTGGCGTATCGACTGGTGCTGCCGGCCAGATTTCAATGCGGGGTATAGGGGGCAACCCTACCTCGCAGGTGCTGATACTGTTGAATGGAAACCCTCAATATATGGGGATTATGGGGCACCCGTTGGCCGATGCATACACCACTTCGGGCGTGGAACGTGTGGAGGTGATTCGCAGCCCGGCATCGATGCTCTATGGTTCCAATGCCATGGGAGGGGTAATCAATATTATCACCCGCGAACCTCACGACGATGGCGCTCATGCCAGTGTGAAGGCGCAATATGGCTCGTTCAATACCGCTAAACTGATGGCTCATGCCTCCTGGAAACATAAAAAACTAAGCTTTTACGGCGGTATTGGCTACGACCGGACCGATGGACATCGCGATTCTTCCGATTTCCACATTCTGAATTCAACCCTTCGGGGAAATTACCAGTTAAACAGCCACCTTCGGATTTACGCCGACTGGTCCATGGCGCATTTTGAGGCGCAGGATCCGGGAGCCTTCGATGCATCCGCCGGGGAACGAATCAACATCCACAGGGGAATGTACAGCGTGGGCGCAGACAATCGTTTCGGGAAAACCCAGGGATCGCTGCGTTTTTTCCGGAATTTTGGCGAACATTCTATTACCGATGGTTTTCATTCGAAAGATTACAACTACGGTTTGGCGTTGCATCAGTCGGTGAATTTATGGAAAGGCCAAACCCTGACCCTGGGCAGCGATATGAAGCAATTTGGCGGAAGGGCTGAAAATGTACTGGCCATGCAGGGAAAGGGTTTGATGTTGCTAGATACTTCGTTGTACGAGAGGGCCGGTTATATGCTGCTTCGGCAGGAACTATTTTCCGGGCGCTTATTCCTGAACGGCGGATACCGGATGGATTACCACAGTAATGCTGGTTGGGAGCCGGTTCCCATGGCCGGAATTACCTGGCGGGGATGGGAAAAAACCATATTCAAAGCATCGGTGGCGAAAGGATTCAGAAACCCCACCCTGCGCGAGTTATACATGTTTGGAACGGCGAACGATCAGCTAAAGGCCGAAGATATGGTAAACACCGAGGTAAGTGTCATTCAGCATTTCTGGGACGACAAGTTCCGCACCGAACTTACTATGTACTATGCCGAAGGACACAATCTGATCGGTTCGCGTACCCTGGCCGGAAGAACCCAGCTATGGAATACCGGACATTTTATACACAAAGGAGTAGAACTTCTGGCTTCCTGCAAATTGAACCGGCAATTCAGTGTAACCGCTAATTATTCCGGGCTGAACATGGACGATCCTGTACCGGGCACGCCGGAACAGCAATGGTATGCCAATCTCAAGTTTAAGCAGAACAAATGGGGAGCCTATCTCGCCTGGCAGCACATTCATCATTTGAATTTGACACAACTAAACGGCTCCTGGGTAAAAGAAAACTACCACTTGCTCAATACCGGCATCGATTACCGGGTAAACCACTGGGTGCAATTTTTTCTAAAAGCAGATAACCTGCTCAACGCAAGCTACGAGATGAATGCCGGGTACCCCATGCCGGGTATCATGGGATTTGTTGGAATTAATGTAAATTTATAGGCCATGGATACAAACACTACATTTTTAGCCGTAACCGCAATGTCGGTGGGGGTTTTTCACACCCTTGCAGGCCCCGACCACTACCTGCCTTTTGTGGCGATGTCGAAAACCAGAGGGTGGTCTATGATGAAAACCATTCAGGTGGTTATTGCCTGTGGGCTGGGGCACGTGCTTAGTTCGGTGCTTATTGGTTTTATTGGCATTGGAGCCGGTATTGCCGTTCGGGAAGTGGAATGGTTCGAAGGGGTACGGGGCAATATTGCTGCCTGGCTGTTATTTTTATTCGGTGTGCTGTATACCCTTTGGGCCGTTGTACAAATTGCACGGAACCGGCATCACCATCACCACGAAATTTCGGAGAAGCGTAAAATGACCTTCTGGATTCTTTTTACCATATTCCTTTTTGGCCCCTGTGAGCCGCTGATCCCGATATTGATGTACCCGGCTGCTCAAAACAACGGAATGGCACTGGTACTGATTACCGGCATTTTTACCGTAGCTACTGTGGGGACTATGATTCTTACCGTAGTGACCCTCTTACGGGGGCTTTCGCTGGTTAAAATGCATGTTTTGGAACGCTACCAGCATTTTATGGCGGGTTCGGCACTGGCAATTTGCGGTGCGGGTATTCTTTTTCTGGGTCTCTAGAATGAACGTATGAAACGATGGCTCTCACTTTTTTTCCTGGTTTTAGTGCTTCATGCAGCAGCTCATCCCTGGAAAGCTCAACATTATGTGATTGTGGATACTGATTGCGGACTCGATGACTTTCGGGCATTGAACCTCATGCTTGCTTCACCGCAAATCCGGGTGTTGGCGGTGGTCACCTCACCGGGGGTGGTTTCGGCCGAACTGGGATCTGTCAAAGTGAAAGCATTGCTTCGCGACCTGCATCATGATGGTATTCCGGTAGGGGCGTGGACCGCATCGGACATAAAGGCCAAAAATTGTCCCGCTGCGCTTCGTTTCGAATGGGGAAGCTCGGTGCAGGATTCCGATACCATTGCGAATGCTCTGGATGTGGTGCGGAAGGTTTTCCGATACACCCGGGAACCGGTTCAATGGGTAGCACTGGGAAGTCTCGATTTTACCCGGCATGCTGCCGACAGTCTGGATCATTTTGTCCATCGGGTACAGGAAGTGGTTTGGTTAAGTTCCGGCAGTATGGATTCGCTCGACTTTAATTACTATCTGGCACCCGAGGCCTGTCGTGCAGTCAGAAACCTGGGCATACCCTGTCATGCGATTGCCGCCAGGCGCATGTCGTATCCCGATTCGTTGCAGGCTCTGCTGAATTCCGTTTCCGGCAATCGGTATAAAAGACTGGCTGCCAGCCTGCAGGAAGCGGCACCTTTCGCTACAACTTGTTTTGATGAAGAAAGTGTATGGCATCTGATTCAGGAAAACAGTTACACGGCCGATACTTCGGCAGGCGGGGTATTCTATCGAAATAATGGAACTATGGCTCTATATGATTTCTACCGGCAGCTGCTCGGCTGGGAGCCTGCTGCGCAGAATCAGGTATTGTCCACATTTCCGATGCAAGCGGCTAACTATCTGGACGACGTGTCCACTATCGCGGATCAAACCATTCGAGCCTATGGGCAGGAAGAATGGATAGCCGGAGTTATAGCTAATGAGATGCACCGGCATCTGGGGGTATATGCCATTACGGGTGTAAAAATGGGCATACGGGCCAAAGAGTATTTTGGTGCCGGACTGGACGAACTTTGCATAACAAGCTATACCGGACTGGTTCCTCCCTTTTCATGTATGAACGATGGTTTGCAGATTAGCACCGGAGCTACTTTAGGGCATGGTTTGATATGGGTTGCAGGCGATTCTTTGCAGTTGCCGCGTGCCGACTTTAGCTATATGGGCACCACCATCCGGATGCAACTAAAAGAGGAATACCGGTTAAAACTGGCCCGGCGCATCCGGGAGTATGAGCAATTTTATGGTTTGCGCAGCGACATCTATTGGGAACTGGTGCGTGGCGAAGCTCTGAAAATATGGAGAGATTGGAACCGTTACGATATATTTGACATTACGGTGTGCAAAACGGAATAGCAGGTTTTTGGATCGTTGACAGGCAAACTGTGGCATTGGTATCCGGTTCCTTGCAAAATCCGGAAAATTCAAATCCTGGCCAGTGCCAGAAAGATAACATGTACCGAAATACTCACCGCCAGATAAATGGCACGTGCACTTTCTGATTTTAGTCCCCTCAGCTTGTAACGAATGGCGTTTCGGGAGCAGGTGGTGATACAATCGCCGCAATGGGTGCAGGTTCGTCCCACCTTTCGTTCCCGGATCAGCTCAGGGGAGAGCGCCTCGTAACGACAGGCCGGAAGACAATGCTGGCAGCCATTGCACGCCGGGTCAATTTTAATCCGTATGGGGTTAATGCCTTTCAGGTAGCTGACCACGGTGCCAACCGGGCAATAGTAAATGCAATGCACCATTTTCCCTTTCTTTGCAGACAGAAAGAAAATGACGGTTAATCCGCCGATTCCGAAACTGGCTACCAATGCGGAACCGAAGGAAGGTGGCAGGTTCAATCCTCTAAAAAGCAGTGCTGCGGAAATTACAACAAGCAGCACCGTATTTTTGATTAGCCACAGGTGTTTGTGGGTGGGGGATGGCTTTTTTCTGTCGGCAGCCCATCCGTCCAGTGCTCCCAAATAGCACAACTGGCTGCACCAGGCAGGGCCTGCCAGTACAAGGGTACTCAGAAAGAGCAGGGGCATAAAGCTCATTTCGCCACGGTAGATGGGGCCTGCCAAAATCATGGCGGGAACCGGGAAATGCAGCCGGCCGGTCATTAAAAATCGCGAATCAAGCAACAGGCCAAGGAGCAGCTGTCCAAAGAAAGCCAGGGAAAAAACTTTCCAGGATCGCAGTCTCCATTTCGCAGTTTGTGCCGGCAGGAGCATGTGATACAGCAGAAAAGCTCCGTAGGTGGCAATCAACCCGATCTCGATCCAGCCGCTGCCGGCTATAAAGCGTTCGGCCAGAAGCATAGGCTGCTTCATATTAGCTTGAATTCCGCTCAGCAGGGCAGCCACAAAGATAAAAACACTTAGGGACCAAAGTAGCCTCTTGTTTCTGGTCATGTTATAAAATACGTACCATACGGTGTTACTGAAAGCAGGGTGTACGAGTTGTGCAATGTGCTAGTTGGGAGTTTGAACCGGGTAGCCTGCCTCACGTTCACGGGCGGTGGCAAGCCATTGGGGAAGCAGGGTTTTCAGAAATTCCGATTTTTCAGCCTCCAGTTGTTCCATATTGAGCCCGATGTATTGCTGCGCTTTGGCTTTGGTGCTGATATCCGGATAGGGCACTTGCTCGTTGTACCCCAAGCTGGCTAAAAGGCGTGCCAGTTTGAGACGGGCTTCCTGAGCCAGGTCGATGCCGGTGGCAATTACCCGGCCGGTTTCCACCGGGGAATGGAAAGAACCTCCATGGCTGGCAGCTGCATAGTCCCATCGCCATTGTGCGTGTCGGATGTCCAGAAGCACGTCTTGCATTTGCTGCTCTGTTGCCCCTAAGTCCCAGGCTTTTTTGGCTTCTACGTGGGCATGTACCAGCAATTCTTCCAGGGTGTTTCGGTTTTCGATAATCCGATCCTGCCTTTCGTAAACGTCGCGAACCAGGTGCTCGGTTTCTTCGCGGTGACAAACCTGGCACGAGTTGGAGACGTTCTTCAGCGGACTCACAATGTGATGGCTGGTGAATTTCTGTCCTCCTTCCGAGATATACGGCATGTGACAATCGGCACAGGATACGCCGCGGCTGGCGTGCGTACCGGTTAAATAGATTTCGTACCCGGGGTGTTGTGCCTTAAGCATGGGCGCCTTGCTTAACTGATGGGTCCAATCGGAAAAATCCTTAGCATCGTAGTAGGATTCCATGGCTTCCGCCGACATGCCATTGTCCCAGGGGAAGGTAAGGTAGGGAACTTCCTCGGAACCCGGCCGATGCTTATCGAAATAGTACTCCACATGGCATTGGGCGCACACCAGGCTGCGCATTTCCTGGTGACTGGCCTGCGAAATATCTTTTCCCTGTCGGTTAAAGGCTTCGATTAATGCCGGACGCGAAATGCGCAGGTTCATGGTTTGGGAATCGTGACAATCGGCACAGCCAATGGCGTTTACAATTTGGTGTCCTTTGGTGTCCCAGCTGCCGCTGTAAAATTCGGCAATGCCTACTTCGTTCATCAGACGGGGAACATCGGGACTTTTACAGGTCCAGCAGGTGTTCGGCATGGGGCTTTTTCGCTCGGAGGTGGGGCCGCCCGTACGCAGGGTATTCCAAATGTCTTTTACTGCATACTGATGGCCGCGTGCCTGGTTGTAGTCTTTCGAAAAACCGTAACCGGCCCATAGCACCACCAAACGGGGATCCACTTCCAGCATGTCGATGGTGGCCGAGCCGTTGTACTTGGTGCGCAACGAGGTGTCGCGGGTTTGCATAAAGGATTGGTATTCACGGGGAAAGTTCTGTCCCCATACTTCGTTCCGGGGTTCAAACTGATCGTATTTTACCTGGGGGGTGTAGGCAAAAGTGGCTTCTGCCCGGCGTTGCATGATGGAGGAGGCCAGCATGCCCAACAGGAAAACTACGGCAGCGGTTGCCAGAAACAAGGCCCATCCGATCACGGGACGTTTTTTAATCTGTTCGCTTAAAGGCTTCATAACGACTGTATTATTGGATAAGTTAGGGGGTGTTACTGGTGGGTTATTTTACGGCGGAGCCAGGCGGGTACCGGATTTTCCGGTAAGGGTACCCGGGCATATGGAACACTCGACAGGCTGTTTACCCTTCCGTGTGGTGTTTCGCGATGGCATTCCCAGCATTTGCGGCTGGTACGGTTCATTTTGTGCTGGTGGATATGCATAGCCATTTTAGGGTCAAGCAGGGTTTTGGAATGACAGCGTATACAGTTTTGCTGCACCACTTCTTGACCTTCTTCATGAATGTAGATTACCTGGGGCTCTTTGCGCAGCGTAAAAATGGTCGCATGGCGCATACCATCCTTAGCTTTAAAGTAGTATTTATTCAGTACGGAATTGTGGGGTACGTGGCAATCGTTACAGTTGGTTACCTCCCGATGGGCGCTGTGGCTCCAAGTGGCATATTGCGGCGCCATGATGTGGCAGTTGACACAGGTTTTCGGGTCATCGGAGAGGTAGGAGTTCGCTTTGGACAGGCGAAAAGCAAAAACAGACAGTCCGGCCAGGATGCCCAGAATTATAATAACGGGCAGTTTCCAGGTGTCGGGAGGGCGGAGGAATCTCAACATAAAAACAGACCTTTAAATCTTAATAATAAAGTAAAGTTACAAAGAAAGATTAAGCAGGCGATGGTGTGATCGTTATTTGGAATCATTCTGAAAGAATGGAAGATGTGGGTGGAATTGGTCAATTCATTCTGTTTGATGGTTGATGAATTACAACGGTTAATTGAATGTTTTAGAAAATACCGGAGGCTTTTCAGTAGCTTTAACCATGGATATCAGAAACCGACTGCAGATTATTAAGCACTGGAGTGTGGTGGAGCAAGCCGGCTATTGGCTGGTATGGATGCTCCTTTTGGCTCTTCCCCTCATATTTTGGGACTTTAACGACCCTTTTCAACACCGACGGATCATTGGTGGATGGATACGGATACTTCCTTACCTGATTATATTTCTGATACACAATTTATACCTATTACCCCGGGTACTTTTACAGAAGAAATACTGGCTTTACCTTACAGCTACTCTGGCTGTGATATTGCTGGTGAACTATTGGTTTGTTCTGGACGATCAGGTACACTTTATGATCAGGCAGTTTCTTGAACGAAACAACCTGTCTGCCGAAGACGCGGTGGCATTGCATTCGCACGGTCAGCTCTTCCGTCCGGGAAGCGGTCCGTCGGGGCATCCGGGCGAGGGCATGGGATTCTATGGCGGTTCGCGCCGTGGGCTTTCTGACGCCATGGTCTATGTTTACAGTGTTCTGGTTTCCTTTCTTTTGGTGGGGTTCAATATTACCCTAAAACTGGCCAGCAGGTGGTTGCAACAGGAACAATGGCAAAAGGAAAACGAAAAGGAAACCCTCAAAGCTAAGCTGGCTGCACTTCAGAATCAGGTAAGCCCGCACTTCTTCATGAATACCCTCAATAACATTCATGCCCTGATTGATTACAGCCGGGAGGATGCCAAAGATGCGGTGGTGCAACTCTCAAAACTGATGCGCTTCATGCTGTACAATACCTCCGGCGGGGTAACAACCCTGGAGGATGAGATGCAGTTCTATAAAAATTACATTCACCTGATGCACCTGCGCTTACAACCCGAAGTGGATTTGAGAGTGGTTTTTCCCGATCCGGTTCCCCATTTCAGGGTGTATTCCCTGCTGGGTATAGCACTCATTGAGAACGCCTTTAAGTATGGAGTTCGTGCACAGGGAGCATCCTTCATTTACATCGAATTTGAGACCCGGGGTACCTGGTTGTACATGAACTGCCGGAACAGTAAGGCAACTCCTTCCAAAATGGGAAGTACCGATGGAGGAATTGGCATCGCCAATACCCGTAGGCGTCTCGATTTGCTTTTCCCCGAAGCGTATTCACTGACTATTTACGACCGAGAGCAGGAATTTGAAGTGAATTTAAACTATCCCATGCAATGAAAATACGTTGTATAGCCGTTGACGATGAGCCATTGGCGCTCAGGCAAATGTCCGATTTCATTCGGAAAACCCCCTTTCTGGAAGAAGTGGCAGTATGTTCCAGTGCACTGGTCGCGGCTCAGGTGGTTTCCGAAACCGAGGTTGATTTGATGTTTGTGGACATTCAAATGCCCGAACTCAACGGGTTGGATTTTGTTCGTTCGCTGGAAAATGGACCCGAAGTAATTTTTACCACCGCCTTTAGCGAGTTTGCCGTGGAGGGTTTTAAGGTGGCGGCACTGGATTATTTGCTCAAACCCGTCGGGTATCCCGATTTTCTGCATGCAGCCAACAAGGCAAAAGTGTATTTTGACACCCGGCAAAGGGCTGCCGAAAACGGTTCCGGCAGCGACGATTTCCTGTTTGTGAAGTCGGAATACCGGGTGGTGAGGATTAACTACAACGATATTAAATATGCCGAAGGTATGAGGGAGTATGTGCGCATTCACACTCTTTCAGGCGAACGGATCATGTCGCTGATGAGCATGAAATCGCTGGAACAAAAATTACCCCCCGACCGCTTTATGCGGGTGCATCGTTCGTTTCTGGTCAATTTACAACAGGTTCGGCGTATTGAGCGGGGGCGTATTTTCTTTGGTAACGAGGCAGTTATTCCGGTGGGGGAGCAGTACAAGGAAGCTTTTCAACAGTACGTCGACCGTCATTTTTTATAAGGGTTCCTCTGCTGCCGGACGCAGATAGTCCAGTACTTCTTTTCCATGAAAGGACCGGTACCCGTATTGTTTTACCACCTGTCCGTTTTGGATCAGAAAAAGCACCGGCACTCCTTTGCCGATATACCTGAAAAACCACGGTGAGGTGCAGATGTAGTAAGGAAAGCGGGCGGAGTGGCTTTCTTCCCAAAACTGGTCGACCTCGTTCGCAGTACCGTTAAAGATGTATACGATGGGCAGTTGTTCTCCTTGTTTCCGGGAAAAGTCTGAAATGCGCTGCGCAGTCCACTTACAATATTTACAATGAGTACTCAAGAAACAAAGTAAAACCTCATTTCCATAGGCCACCCGATTGCTGTCGGAGATGACCAGGGCTTCATCAAACAGCTGTAGTGAAATATGGTCTGGAGCGGCTTCCTGTTGCGAAAGGAACCAATTGCGCATCATAAAATCGGGGGGGCGAAAGCATGAAGGAATCAGGAACGCACCAGTCAGCAGGGAGATGACCATCCATTGGGGCCGTCGGGCATCGCGTGGGAGTTTCCAAAGTAAAAATCCCGCAATCGCCAGCATGGCCAGGTTTTTTAGCACCGAATGGCGGGTATCCAGGGGAAGGGCGGTTCCAAAGCAGAAACAATTATCAAGGCCGCCTGGTTGTTGAGCCAGCAGGAGGTAAATTGTAAAACCGGTTAAGATCAATGTGGCAAGCAGGGCACTTTTTCGCGGATGGAAGTTGAGAAAAAGTAAACCACCCAACGCCAGTTCCCCTCCAATGAGTAAACGGGAACATAATACCGCCATATTCCAGGAGAGAGCCGGAAGGTGATACAAATACAACTCAAATTCGCCGGAGACCAGTAGTTTGGCAATTGCTGAAAAAATAAAGACCCCGCCCAGCAATACCTCGAAAATTCGGGTTGGCGTGCAGTGGTGCGCCAAAATACTTCGAACCGCCCGAAGCTTGTACAAAAGGGTATTTTTCAACGAAGGTGTTTTACAATCCAAGGCAATAAAACTACAATAAATTTGACAACCCCAAACGCAGTGGGTGGGTTTGCTGATAAAACTTTCCGGTTGGTTGAATCTTTTTTCGTTTCGTGTGGCTTCGGGGTAAATTTATATCTAAACCGTAAAAACAGGAAGTATGAAACACCCATATTCTTGCGAACACTACCGGGCTTGCGAGCTCAACGTAGTGGAATTCGATAGCAATAAAATTACCATAATGGGTGTTCCATCCAACCTTAAAAATTAAATTTTATTAGGATGAAAACAGCAATTAAACTTGGTTTAGCCGCCCTGATACTGGGTTGGGTAAGTATGTCGGCATTGCAGGCACAGTGCGGAAATGGACAGGGCAAAGGCCCCGGTTACGGCCCGGAAGCGGGCCACGACTCCTGTCGGGTTCAGCTTAAGGTAAACGATATGGACGAGGCACTGGATTTAAGCGATGCTCAAAAGGCAAAAATTCTTCAGATGCATTACGATCATATTGTTGAAATGAAGGCATTGAAGACCCGGTACAAGGACAATTGTGTGGAAGGTCGCGAAGCAATTGGCAAGGCACGCGATGCATTTGATCAAAAGGTCAGGAGCGAACTGACTGCTGAACAGGCCGATAAATACGATGCATTTCTCATAGGGCGTCGGAGTGCTAAGAAGGGCATGGGCCCTGGGCGAGGTCCTCGTGCAGAGTAACAAAAGAGGCTTTAGGCCTCTTTTTTGTGGGTTAAAGCCCGGTTGAGCTTTCCCGATACCAGTCCTTCAGGGTCAATGATGCAGTTCCGGAATCCTATATTTTTCAATTTTTGCGCCAGCTCTGGGTAATGCACTTTCAAATCGGAAATCTGTGCATGGGGAACCTCAATCCAGGCTTCATGGTTCCTGTAGCGGACCCGAACCTCCCGAAAGCCCAGGTCATTTAGTAAATTCTCCGCCTGTTCCACACTTCGTAATTTCGGTTCGGTAATGGTTTCGCCATAGGGGAAACGACTGCTCAGACAGGGACTGGCCGGTTTTTTCCAATTGGGTAACTGGTAATGCAGTGCCATACTCCGAATGTGTTCCTTGGTCAATTGGCAGTCGGCCAGCGGACTTTTAACCCCAAAGTTTTCTGCTGCCTGCAGGCCGGGCCGGTAATCGGAACGATCCGAGTAATTCGTGCCATTCACGGGAACAAAGCCGGGGTAGCGCCGTGCTATCAACTGCTGCATGGCTTCATACAAGGCAGTTTTGCAAAAAAAACAGCGGTTGGCCGGGTTCTGAACATAATCGGGGTCATCCATTTCCCGACTGTTAATTTCCAGCAATTTGATATCGAATTGTTGTGTAAAAGCCCGGGCTTCGAGCAGGTCGTTTAGTTTCAGGCTCGGCGAAGTGGCTATCACGGCAATGGCATTGTTTTTTCCCAAAAAATGGCGTGCCAGAAATGCCACCAGCGAGGAGTCGGTACCTCCTGATAGTGCTACCATCACCCGCTGGTTTTGGGCAAACCATGCTTCGAGGCGTTGATCCATTTCCTGACTAAGGTTCATTGTACAAAGTTAGTACAAAAAAGACAAATAACTCTTAATATCAACACATGCATACCATCGGATCTGTCCGGGGAGTTGTCAAAACGCGATTGGTATGGCTTCCTAATGCCCGGTGTAAATCCTTCGGGGTTGAAGGGGGAGGCTGGATTGGAGAAATGCTATCATAGTAGATTGGACATCTGAGGATCGTGTTTCATTATTCGGAAAATAGTCGTAAATTCTGGTAAAAAACAATATGGACACCAAATATGCGCCGGCCGGGCGCGATTCCAGAACCCAACTGATGGATGAGTTGATCTTTATCCGGAATGTTGAATATATCGAAAAACTGATCAATACCCTTCCATACATCGGGGCTATTCTTAATGAAAAACGTCAGGTGGTATTTGCCAACGACCAACTGCTGGAGATGCTGAAACTTACGACGGTGGAAGACCTGTTGGGTCAGCGGCCGGGCGAAATGCTGCACTGTGTTAACGCCCATCGGGAAATTGGAGGTTGTGGAACTAGCGAGAATTGCAGCGTTTGTGGAGCAGTAAACTGCATATTAGGGGCGCAAAAAAATGGCAGGAAGGAGCAGGCGGAATGTCGTATTCTGGCTAAAGAGCAGGAGCAATTTGTGGCTTACGATTTTCTGGTTACTACCAGTCCGTTTCAATGGCAGGGGCATATGTACTATGTGCTTTCCCTGGCCGATATCAGCAGCGAAAAGAGGAGAAAGGCCATGGAACGTATCTTCTTTCACGATGTGATCAATAAAACGGGCAGTATGTACGGGTTTATTGACCTTCTTAAGGAAGAGCAGGACATGGATCGCATCCATCAGTTTATTAATTTTCTCGACACATTAAACCGGGATCTTACCAACGAGATTGTCGGCCAGCGCGATTTGACGGCGGCTGAAAATGGCGAGCTGCGCGTATCGGTTTCAGAGCACGATTCCTTGGAGATTATTCAAAACAGTATTCAGCAAATAGCCTACCATGAGGTGGCAAAACACAAGGCCATTCTGGAAGATCCCGGTTCGGAATCCTTTATATTAAAAACCGATGGCACACTGTTGCGTCGGGTACTGATGAATATGTTGAAGAATGCTCTCGAAGCCACCGAAGTCAGGGGAAAGGTATCCGTGGGGTGTTCGCAAACCCATTCAACCCTGAGTTTTTGGGTTCATAACGATGGGATTATCCCCCGGGAAAACCAGTTGCAGATCTTTCAACGATCGTTCTCAACCAAAGGTGTAGCTCGCGGCCTGGGTACATATAGTATGAAATTATTGGGTGAACAGTATCTGGGGGGACGGGTGGGATTCCTGTCGAACGAAAAATCCGGAACCCGTTTCTATATCGAATTCCCGGCCAATAACTGAGTGAGCCTTCCTGTACACCCTTGTCTTCCCACAACTTGTTAAAAGCCGTTTCTTTCAACTGGATTATTATGTGTAACTTCCCTCCTTGGATTACAAAAGTGCACCGTATAACCATAAATAGCTGACATCTAATCAACTGCAATGAACCTATTTGCCCGAATGCCGTATAAACGACCATATCATCTCCTAGTAATATTTCGCCCCATGAAAAAGAATCTGGTACTCTCCGCGCTTGCCTTTTTGTTAGTTTGTACAACATTGCAGGCACAAAACAGCAATAAAACAGGAAATTGGACGGATGGCGGGGTTTGGGACGGTGGCGTGGCTCCGGCAACCACTAACATTTCGTCCACGGTGATCATTCAGTCCGGAAGTCGGATTACCCGCTATGGCAACCTGAGTTTTAATTCCGGTTCCAATATCGATCTGATTGTGAATGACACGCTCATTATTTATGGTGATGTAAGTATGGGTAACTGGCCATCGCTGGTGGTAAACAGCGGAGGGGTGGTTATCATTGTTGGGAATTACACCGCAGGGAACAAAACGGATGTTTACCAGAATGGCTATTTGATTGTTACCGGCGACTTCTACGACAACAGCAATCAGGGCGAAATTTACAACAACAACCCGGCCGGTTTCTATCTTTTTGATGACACCCCTTTTTTTAACGGAGAAATAGAAACCTATGGCGATGAGGAAGACATAGTAAACGATCCCATTTACGATTTCTTTCTGCAAATTGTCGGAGGGCATCCGGGTTGTCATCTGTCGGTTTCCGCGGCGATAACTGATGTGACAACAGCCGGTGCTAGTAATGGAGCTATTAATATTACGGTATCTGGAGGAACGCCGGATACGTACACCTGGCAAACCAGCGATGGTTCGGGTCTGTCCATCCATGCCGAAGATCAAACCGGGCTTACTGCCGGCACCTATACCGTGGCTGTGAGCGACGGGGCATGTTATGCTTTTGGTTCGTACACGGTAACCGAACACTTGTGCACCCCACCGAGCATAACAGGAACATCACCAGCAAGCCGGTGTGGAGCCGGTACGATTACCCTGTCGGCAACTGCCAGTTCCGGAACCATAAGCTGGTACACCACTGCCAGCGGGAATTCACTTACGGCTACGGGGAGCAGCTTTACCATTCCGTCACTTGCATCCAGCACCACCTACTATGTAGATGCTACCGATGGATGTACTACTGCAAGTCGCACTCCGGTGGTGGCAACCATCTATCCCGCGGTGAGTTTATCTCTAACCGAAACCACTCCAATGGCTTGTCCGGGTGGCACTTCTGTGATCACCCTCACGGCCTCCGGTGGCGATGGAAACTTTTCGTATTCCCGCGACGGCGTTAGTTATCAGGCAGGAAATACCTTTACTTTGGCTGCAGGAGCCAATCAGACTCTATTTGTTCGCGATGGAAACCTTTGCGTGGCTTCCAATCAAATTAGTATTAACCCAACTCCGGACGTGCAGGCACCGGTAATCAGCGGCTGTCCGGCCAACCGGAGTGTGGCGATGGACGCTGGCAGTTGTGGCGCTATCGTAACTTTTACCGCTCCCACGGCTACCGACAACTGCGACGGAGCCATTATTCCCGTACGCACCGATGGCAGCGTCCTGAACTCGGGCGATCGTTTCCCGGCAGGGGTCACCACCATCAGCTATTCGGCTACCGATGCAGCGGGCAATGCGAGCACTTGTAGCTTCACCATCACCGTAGCTCCCGATGCCCAGGCACCGGTAATCAGCG
>QKEH01000030.1 GCA_003252385.1 Bacteroidota bacterium
GTTTAGCCGAAATTCTTACACCCGGACGGAATGTACTTCCCAACTGATTGATAAGCTGATACCGGAATTGCACACACTTCGGTCGCAACTGGAAGAAATAACCAACGCCAGTATGGAGCAAAGCAATGGCAGCCAACAAATTAACATAGCCATACAACAACTCAACCAGATTAGTCAGGAAAGCTCCCACACCACCCATACGCTGGCCTATAGTTCAAAAGACCTGCAACTTCAATCGGAAAACCTTCTGGAATGCATTCGGTATTTTAAAAATTAGTCTTTTATGTTCGGTAAACTGCTTAATCCCTGATTTTCAACCACCAGGCTGCAGTTTTTCCTATGCCAACCCCGACGAATTACTGGATTTCTTGCACGCAATTCAGGATATATCCATTCCTGTTACGGTGCCTTTACATCTGCAGAGAGGTACCTCAAGAGCAATCCAAAAATAAAAAACCCGGAATTGAACCAAATTCCGGGCGCTATTACAATCTTATCTGCCTTATTTCTCAGCAGGCATCATCATATTTCCGAAATTGGTAATCTGGTATTCGGACAGCAGTATCTTTTTGTTAGCTTTCGGGTTGATATCGGTAACTACATAATCGCTCTTGTCGCCCGAACTTTTATCGGTTGAATTACACTCCAGCATATAGCCCCAGGGCATGCCGTGCGAGTATACCGAGGTTTTAAAAATATTGGACATGTAATCGCCTGATTCCATTTTCAGATCATTGGTAATCCAATAGGAGGCTTTGGAAGTTTCATCCTCATATTCATATTCATCGCAGGTGTAGCCTAAAATCTTTTTCGACCTACCGGTTTTTCGCAAATTGGAGTTATAACCGGCCGGGTCGGGCACATCGGCAGTCTCGGCCGATGTTTCGCTAGTTTGATTGTAGTCTTTAAATCCATAGACCAAACCCGTTTTATCGCTCCCGTCCTCGGAGAGAATAATGGTAGCGCTGTTTTTTGCATCGATAATAAAAAAACCCTTGCCCTGTTCGCCTTCGGTGTTGTTGGTAAACTCGTAGGCAAAGTTGGTGCTTCCGGGGGTGATGAAGGTAATAAAGTCTCCGTCCGATTCCAGTTTGCCTTTGGCATTGTACGATTTTAAGTTAGCGGTAATGGAATTGCTAAATGCGTAAGCGTCTTCAATGGGAATGGGTTCCGAAGACATACCCATACGCGATAGCATGCCCATGCCAGCGGCATTGGATCCGTTACTCTTAGCCGGCGGGTTGTTTTTTGCAGCAGAAGACCCGTTGTTTTCCGCCGGAGTTGTTGAGGTCTGCGAACCCGAAGTAGTGGCACCCGAGTTGGTTTTATCCGGCTCGCTGGATTCCGCGCTCTTTTCCATCTGATCGACAGCCATCTTGGCCATCCGGTTCATTAAGGCTTGCGCTTGTAACAGGCCGGTTCCAAGTACAAGTACAAGGGCAAGTAGAACTATTCTTTTCATAAAATGTCGCAATTTCCGAATGCACCAACATGCTACTCATCAATGAATTCAGCAGGTTCATCAACAATTAGCAACCCGGTTAAAACCGACAAAGGAAATTCGCCCACCTGCCGAAATGGAATTATCGGATGCATTTTCGCCCAGGTTTTTTGAAGAATATTACCTTTGTACCGCAAAAATCACTTTACATTCAATGGATTCATCAACCCGTATAGGTATTCTGGGCGGCGGAAGTTGGGCTACAGCCCTGGCCAAACTTTTTCTGAACAACGTTAGCCAGCTCAACTGGTTCCTGCGCCATCAGGACGATATCGACTTCATGCAGGAGCATGGGCACAACCCCAAATACCTTACCTCGGTTCGTTTCGATACCGCTAAAATTAATTTTTCATCGAATATCAAAGAAACCATAGAGCAGTCCGATTTGATTATTGTAGCCATTCCGGCTCCTTTTCTGGAGGCCTCACTGGATTGTATCAAGGACAGTCTGGCCGATAAGTTCATTGTTTCGGCCGTGAAGGGTATTGTTCCCCGCCACAACCTCACGCTGGCAGAATTTTTCAACCAGGTTTATCACGTTCCATTCAGCCATATTGGTATCATATCCGGTCCCTGCCATGCCGAAGAGGTGGCCCTGGAACGCCTCTCGTACCTTACGGTTTCCACCAAAAATTTAAACGATGCCGAATTTATTGCCCTGCAACTGCGCTGTCGCTATGTGCGGGTAAACACCTCGGCCGATATTTATGGTACCGAGTATGCGGCTGTACTAAAAAACATAGTGGCCATTGCAGCCGGAATCTGCCATGGCCTGGGCTATGGCGACAACTTTCAGGCGGTGCTTATCTCGAATGCCCATCAGGAAATCAAGCGTTTCCTGGATAAAACCTATAAGGACAAACGTAAAATCAACAGCTCGCCCTACCTGGGCGACCTGCTGGTAACAGCCTACTCGCAGTTCAGCCGAAACCGCACTTTTGGCACCATGATCGGGAAAGGGTACTCCATTAAATCGGCCGAACTGGAAATGAACATGATTGCCGAGGGTTCTTATGCCGTTCATTGCATCAACGAAATCAATGCAAAGCACCGGGTTCGGATGCCCATTGTAGATGCAGTATACCACATTTTGCACGACAAGATATCGCCGGTACTCGAAATCAAACTGCTGGAAGAAAAACTCAAATAATCCGTTTCCAACGCATTACCAAAAGTGGTGTCAACCCGGGAAATTCCATCTGGTTGTAAAAAACTGTACAGAACTTTCAGGCCGACTCACTTAACCATTTATCCACGCAAGTGGCAAAGGACAAGCACTCCCGCTCCAAAAAGCCCGTGAGATGGGTACTAAACCTATTCCGACTTCAACGCTCCTCGTCCTGCCGGTTACCATGGGCTGGCCGCTATCCGCCATTTGCAAAATACCGGACTGCACCGCTCCTTTTCGCAGTTTTTTTACGAACTTTGCGTGAAAATTACCATTTCGCATCATTCAATAAATAAAAAATATGAATAGTATTAAACTGGATATCAGCAAAGTATACAGCTTTGCCAGTGAAAAAAGCATTGTAGCTTTAAAAACAAAGGCCGAAGCGGCCAACAAGGCATTGCACGATAAGAGCGGAAAAGGCAACGATTTCCTGGGATGGGTTAACCTGCCCTCCTCGATAACCGATGCCCAACTGGCCGACATTGAAGCCACTGCCCATCGGTTACAATCCGAAATTGACGTGGTAGTGGTTATTGGAATCGGAGGCTCGTATTTGGGTGCCAAAGCGCTGGTAGAAGCCAAGTCCGACACCTTTGCCCACCTGAAAGGCAACAGCAAAGCCCCCTTCGTACTCTTCGCCGGCCAGAACATTGGCGAGGATTACATGAGCGAACTGCTGGAATTGCTCGATCAGAAACGTTATGGAGTGGTGGTTATCTCCAAGTCGGGTACCACTACCGAGCCAGCCATTGCTTTCCGCATCCTGAAAGAACATCTCGAAAACAAAGTGGGTGTCGACAAAGCCAAGGAGTTGATTGTTGCCGTTACCGACGGATCCAAAGGTGCCCTGCGTACCCTGGCTACCCAAATGGGTTATAAAACCTATGTAATTCCCGATGATGTAGGCGGCCGTTTCTCGGTGCTGACCCCGGTAGGTTTGGTACCATTGGCCATTGGCGGCATCGATATTCGCCAGTTGGTTAAAGGTGCTGCAGATATGGAAAATGCCACTCAAAGCCAGGTTGCTTTCGAGAATAACCTGGCTGCCCAATACGCAGCTACCCGCTATGCCCTGTATCAGGGAGGTAAGAAAATTGAAATTCTGGCCAACTACGAAAACAAATTGCATTTTCTGGCAGAATGGTGGAAACAGCTCTACGGCGAAAGTGAAGGCAAAGATGGTTTAGGTATTTTCCCGGCCAGTGTCGACCTGACCGCCGACCTGCACTCTATGGGGCAGTACATTCAGGAAGGCGAGCGCACCCTGTTCGAAACCGTACTTTCGGTTCAAAAAAACAAGCACCATCTTACCATTCCCAGCGACAAAGCGAATCTGGACAGCCTGAACTTCCTTACCGGTAAAAACATCGACTACGTAAACAAAATGGCCGAACTGGGTACCATGCTGGCTCATGTCGATGGCGGGGTTCCCAACATCCGTATCGAACTGCCCGAAAATAACGAGTACTACCTCGGCCAGTTGCTCTACTTTTTCGAGAAGGCCTGTGGTATCAGTGGCTACCTGCTGGGCGTAAATCCCTTCGACCAACCCGGCGTAGAAGCATACAAGAAAAACATGTTTGCGTTGCTGGAGAAACCCGGTTTCGAAGAAGAAACAAAAAAAATCAAAGAAAGACTGTAATATTTCAAAGGCAGCCTGTATCTTTAAGGAAACAGGCTGCCTTCTCATGAATTACCTCGCCCACATCTTTCTCTCCGGCTCCAGCGAAGAAATTCTTATTGGCAATTTCATCGGCGACTATGTTAAAGGGCGCGATTACCTCAACTACCCCGCCCAGATTAAAAAAGGCATCCTCCTCCACCGCCGTATCGACAGCTTTACCGACAGCCACAAAATTGTACACCAAAGCATGAGCTATTTTGCCCCGCAATACCACAAGTATGCGGGAATAATTATTGATATCCTCTACGACCATTACCTGATTAAAAACTGGGATCGGTATTGTCCACTGCCTCTGGAAACATATAAAGTTGAGGTGTTCGACATGCTGAAAAGAAACTACGGGGTCATGCCCGAACGGGTGCAATTTCTGCTCTCTTCGTTCATTAAAAACGACTGGATAGAAATCTACAGTTCGCTGGAAGGAATCATCAGCATTTACTACCGGATGTCGATGCGCACCACCCTGCCCGACCACAGCGAATTTGCCCGCGAAGTGATCCGCAAATACAACATTCAGATGGAAAGTGAATTTCTGACCTACTTCCCGGAACTGATTCGCTATGTAGTTTTGGATCAGGAAATTGCTATTCCGTTAAAAAACAACAACCTGTTGCATCGCAACTAGTCAGATACCCGGCTCAATGCAGCGCTCCCGTTCGATTGTGCGTTGATCCGAGATAACGCAATAAAAAAAATCAAATTTATATTAACCTTGTAACTCTATCCATAGAAGGATTGCTTGAGTCCATTCTAAAAAATCTCTAATGCTAAGCATTAGAAACTTCTTGTAAATCAATTATTAGTATTTCTATTGATTGATCTGTTATAAACTGCTCCATCTTCTATGCCATGGAATACTATGGCGATTCCAAACAGATCGGAGCCGACATAACCCAATTAAAACTTGATTTTTAGCTTTCATTTTTGTAAGTTGCAAGCACGACCTACATGCTTGAATACTATATCTAACATACCACCTTCCCTGAGTAATGCCGCGTTATACCGCGCTTTATATGCTCTTAAGGTACGTCTCGGGTGCCGAATACCATTTCGATTTTGTTTATGCCCAGTCTGGCTTAAAAATTCAGATTTAGTGGCAGTTCTGTCTACCGTCCACTCTGCTACAATGAAAATTTACCCTTCCGGATCGGCTAGCAAAAGCCTGTTTGTCCGTTCTGGGGACGCCGTCCACCCCATTCGAAAACCATGTTCGGCAAAATTTGAACCGATAACCTGAATACATACAACACTAGATATTGAACCTAAAACCTGATGTACTATGCGAAAAACAATTACATGATGATTCATCCACTCATCCAACCCAACCACCTAAATACCAATTTAATTTAACAAACTTGACCCATAGCGGTCAATCTAACTCACTAACAACCTAATAGCATGAAAAAAAATGGACTGCAATGGAAGAAATACCTTTTCTCCCTGGTACAACAAAGAATTCCCATTCTGCGATCAGCACTTATTCTCACCCTTGTCTTATGTATTAACGGAGTATTTGGCCAAACCGGAAGCACCACCATCTCGGGAAAAGTGGTCGATTTTGACGGAAAACCTCTGTTGGGGGTTTCTGTATACATTAAAGGCACCACTTTTGGAACTATTACCCAAAACGATGGCAGTTACCAGCTTAAAGCAAACCCGGGTGAAACCCTGGTATTTTCCTTCATAGGTTATTTAGCGGAGGAAGTCGCCATTGCCGACCAGAACACCGTAGACATTATGCTTATTGAAGACATACTGTCGTTGGAAGATGTAGTAGTAATTGGCTATGGTACCCAAATGAAAAAGGATCTGACCAGCGCAATAAGCACGGTCAGTTCTAACGATTTTAAAGTGCAGCACATTACCGATGTTGATCAGATCCTTCAGGGCCGTTCGGCAGGGGTATCTGTGGTAAAATCATCGGGAGCTCCGGGAGGACAGGCAAAGATCCGTATCCGCGGCTCTAATTCCATAAGCGGCACAAACGATCCGCTCTACGTAATCGATGGTTTTGTGGGTGGTGATTTCAATACCCTTAGCCCCGATGATATTGAAAGCGTTCAAATCCTGAAAGATGCTTCGGCAACCGCCATTTATGGCAGCCGGGGTGCCAACGGGGTGGTTTTGGTAACCACGAAAAATGGAAAAATGGATGAAAATAAAATCACCTTCCGGGCTACCCTTTCCGGTTCTGAGGTTATCAATCGTTGGGATCTGTTAAGTGCCGGCGATTACGCCAAAACCGCCAACGAATACAACACGGCGCTGGGCAACAGTCCTATTTTTACCAACGATGAAGTAAACCAATACTATGACAATGGTGGTACCGACTGGCAGGACGAAGTGTTCAGAAATGCCCTTGGCCAGGATTATCAACTTACCCTGTCCGGAGGAAATAGCAAATCCACCTATTACGTATCGGGCAATGTAATGAATCAGGAGGGAATTGTGATCAACTCCTATGCCAAGCGTTACAGTTTGCGTACCAACGTAAGTTCCAACATTACCGACAATTTTAAAGCCACTTTCCGGACCAATTACAGCCATCAGGAAGCCATGAACACCGGAGGGGGAGGCGACTTCCGTAATACCCTGAGCCAAATGCTGGCCTGGGCACCGACCACCCCGGCCCGCGATAACATGGGTAACATCACGCCGCAGGATCCGACCGGTTCTACCTTCGAAAGCCCCCTCGAACTGGCTACCAATAAAAACCTGGGTTTGACCAACACGTACACCACCAACGGTAACCTGGTATATACCTTCTTTCCGGGACTTAGCCTCGATGTTGGCTTTGGGGCCAACTATGCCAACTCCGAAAGCAATACTTACAATCAGGGTTTGCTGTTAGGCCTGACCAGCGACGATGCGGCCACCGCAGCCCGGAACGCCGGCCGGAACGTGCATTTGGTGAACACCAACATTTTAACCTATAAGAAGGTATTTAACGACATTCACAACCTGACTCTTACCGCCGTTAACGAGCAATCGCGCGAAGTGATGGATAACTTTGGCGTGAGTGTTATTGGAACCCGTTTCCCCGAATTTGAATACAACAACCTCTCGCTGTTGTCATCGGGAGGAACCATTCAGGGAACTGCCTATTACGGACGACGCGATATGATTTCCTATGTGGGCCGGGCCAGTTATATTCTGATGAACAAGTACTATCTGTCGGCCTCAGTGCGACACGACGGATCCAGCGTATTTCAGGAAGACAACAAATGGGCTACCTTCCCATCAGTAAGCGTGGGATGGACCTTATCGGAAGAGAACTTCCTTAGCACCGATGTAATCAGTAATTTAAAGCTCCGTGCATCGTGGGGTCAAACCGGTAACCAGGCTGTGAGAATATACGGAACCCAGAGTGTGTTAACCACCGGCCCTCCCTCAACCATAACCACCTCCTTCGTAAACGGTCAGGGCACTGCAGGTATCCTGGTTGGCGATTTTGGCAACGACCAGCTGAAGTGGGAAACTACCGACCAAATCAATGCCGGAGTGGATGCCTCCATATTGGACAACCGCTTTTCGCTCACCGCCGACTACTTTAAGAAGAATACTCACGACCTGTTGCTGTACATGCCGGTACCCAGCTATATGGGTGGCGGAGGCCGATTCGAAAATATTGGCGAAGTGGAGAACACCGGTTGGGAATTTGTGATCAACGCCTTGGCCATAGAAAAAAGCGATTTCAAATGGAACAGCAGCTTCAACGCCACCTTCATGAAAAATAAAATCATCACCCTGGGCCGCGATGAATACGGCATTGGCAATAACGGCGGCGGCGAAGGCCACGAATTCATTATCCGGGAAGGTGAATCCATTGGCTCCTTCTACGGCCTGAACTATCTGGGTGTTTGGAAAGAAGGCGAAGAGGACCTGGCCGCTATCTATGGTGCCGTGCCCGGCGATGCCCGGTTTGAAGACCTTCAAAACCCCGGCGAAGCAGGCTATGGCGTTATCGATTCGGAAGACAAACAGGTAATTGGAAATAGTATTCCCAAAGGAATCTACGGATGGAGCAATACCTTTACCTACAAAAACTTTACTCTTAACTTTCTCTTCCAGGCATTAACCGGGTTCGACCGCTGGGCCTTCACCTATGCCGAAGCCGTTACTCCCGGCCGGGGATCAAGCAACGTAGAACATGCCGATGTGCTGGATCGTTGGGATCCGGTGAACAACCCCGACAGCGACATCCCCCACTTCAGTTCTACCACCCGTCCCGACATACTTACTTCTCGCTTTGTGATGGATGCCAGCTTTCTGCGGTTGAAAAACCTAAGTTTGAGTTATGACTTCACCCTTAAGGAAGACCATAAGATAACCTTAATGCTGGCGGCTTCCAATCTGCTAACCATTACCAAATACAAAGGTCTCGACCCGGAAGCTTACACCAACCAAACGGACGACGCCGAGGCAAGCCGATCGGGTTTGGTGGCCGGCCCGAATGCCTTTAGCTCCCAAATTGGTTCCGACTCGCAGGCGGGTGTC
>QKEH01000033.1 GCA_003252385.1 Bacteroidota bacterium
AGCCAGTTGCCTTTGGTGATTTCTTCCTTGTAATGGCTCTGAATATCGTTTTGCCGGCCGGAGAAGTTCCACATGAAATACCTGAGGTACATGTACGACACCTGGTACCGAACAAAGAAGGCAAGGTTTTGTGCCATGCCGGGTTTCTTTTTGGGGCTGCTGTAATCGTACACCAGCTGGCCACTGCGGTCGCGCAGTTCCCGTCCGGTTTTATCCCGGCGCACTTCAAAATAATCGCCTTTATCCAAATTTCCCCACTCCATGTAAGCATCCACGTGCTCGGGCTGGTTGCTGTACATGCGCGGAAACAGGGAATTGTATTTCGAGTCGTACCGGTACTCCGGCTTGCGGGCAATCACTTTGTATTTTCCTTCTTCGGGGTAGTAGATGGGTTTTCCCTCGTCTTCCCCAACAATTTGGGAGTTGAAACTTTGGCCATATAACAGCGGCCGGTCGCCGTACTGCTCGCGGTTGAGGTACGACAGCAGGTTGAAAAGGTTCTCGGGATTGTTCTGATCCATGGGCGGGTTGGCTTGTGAGCGTATCAGGATTTGAGCATACGAAGCATAGCCAATGCTGATTACCGTTACCATCAGAATCATGGTATTGGCCAGTACCTTTCCGTGTTTTTGGGTATACTTCAATCCCAAGATGATGCCGCCTGTGAGCAGTGCCAGGTAGAACAACAAGCCCGAAAAATAGGGCATGCCCAGTACATTGATAAAGAACAGTTCGAACCAGCTGGCTACATGAACGAAACCCGGGATGAGCACGTACATGATGCCTCCTAATATAAGAACCGAACTGCCCAGCGCCAGCAACACTCCTTTGCGGGTTACTGGATATTTTTTAAAGTAGTAAATCAGCACAATGGCGGGTATGGCCAACAGGTTCAGCAAATGAACGCCAATGGATAGCCCCATCAGATAGGCAATAAGAACCAGCCAGCGGTTGGCATATTTTTCGTGCGCTTTGTTTTCCCATTTCAGAATGGCCCAGAAAACCACTGCCGTAAAAAGCGAGGAGCTGGCATAGACTTCGCCTTCTACGGCCGAAAACCAAAAGGTGTCGCTAAAGGTGTAAGCCAGGGCGCCCACCACGCCGGAAGCCAAAATCAGCAACGTATCCGCCGAGGAAGGTTCTGCATCCGATTTCAGGAGCATTTTTTTTGCCAGGTGGGTAATAGTCCAGAACAAAAACAAAATGGTAAACGCACTGGCCAAACCCGACAGGGCATTGACCATTATAGCGACCATTTCGCGGTTATCGCCGGCCAACAGGGTGAACAGGCGGCCTACCAGCAGGAAGAAAGGGGCTCCGGGAGGGTGTCCCACCTCCAGTTTGTACGATGCTGCGATAAACTCGCCACAATCCCAGAAGCTGGCAGTGGGTTCAAGGGTGAGCAGGTAGGTAGCGGCGGCAAGGACAAATACCAGCCATCCGACCAGGATATTCAGGGAACTGTAACTGTATTTCTTCATGATTGACCTATTGAGTCTGATGTATGCATTCGTTCAATTGCCGACAAAGAACGTGATTTTCGGGATAAAAAAAAACTCCGCCAACGGGTGTCGGCGGAGTGAAGGGTATTGGAATTTCCGGCATTACTTGGCTACGTTGCCAGAAATGTCGGAGATGACATAGCTTCCTACTTCGGCAACCGAGGTAACGCCACCGGCAGCGGTAATTTCACATACCACCCAGGTTTCGCCCATTCCGCTGGTAAAGGCGGGTGGCGTGTAAGCTGCAATGAGGCCGGTATGGTCGTACACTTCTACGCGTGCGGGAGAATCCTTAATTCCCTGTCCGCCGTCTGCAGACTGATCGGAATAGTTAAATACCGAATAGCGATACACGCCATCGTTAAAGGTATGGATGGTAGTGGTTTCGGGGCCATAGCTGTACGTATCGTCTACATCCAGGTCGGCTTGTGTATCGTAGCTCTGATTGATAAAATAGATATGGAAACGGCCACCCATGCCGTCGGGGCCGGTGAGGTGCGAGTCCAGATCGTAGGGCAATTCGCTCCAGGTAAGAACAATACGCAATTCACCTTCTGTAGGAAGGGTAACAGAAGTAACGTCTCCTAAAGTGGTAGTACCTTCTTCTGTTAATTCAACATCATCTACAATTCGAGGAGATGCACTATCTGCTTCAATCACAGCACGAAAAGTACCAGAAGGAGCCCGAGTAATACTAAAATTACCGAAGTAGTCGGTGGTATCAATCAAATCACAATCAGCAGCTTTCAAAACACTATGGTTGAATGACAAACCCACAATAACACCGCTCTTGCCTCTACCGGTCTGAGAATCCAGAATGGTTCCGGAAATGCTGGCAGTTCCCGTTAACAGTACATCCAGATCAAGAACTTTATTAACCTCTAAGTTGATGATTGTATCGGTATATCCCATGGCACTAACCTTGATTCGATATTCACCCTCTTCAATAGCTAAGAATGCAAAGGTTCCGATGGTATCCGTTGAAGTAGTTGCAATAACATCTCCGGAAAGATCAAGTATGCTGAGTGATGCTTGTTGAACACCTACTCCGGTTGTATTAATTACAACTCCTTCGACACTATATTTTTCCGGAAGATCCTCTTCATCATCCTTCTTACTACAAGAATTTAAAGTTATTGCCAAGATTGGCAATGACAACAGCATTGTTTTCCATACATGTTTTTTCATAAACTGATTCGATTTGTTAGTACCTACTCTAAAGAGTTTTCGGCAACCCTCACCTGGGGACCCAGGGTTTATTCATTGCTAAACAAAAATATGAGTATGCAACCTAATAATTTATTACGGATACTAAATTTAGGAAGAACTTATCAACATGAGGGTCATAATCAGCTTATTTCTTCGAAGTTTGTTCCGGTTTTATGGGAGATCCCCCTTGCAACCTTCCATTCTGCATCTGCAGCGGGGTGCCGTAGGAAGCCAGGCTTGCTGGCAGGAGTGGATCGGTGGTGACCGGGATGCGTTGCAGGATAGGCTGCAGTTGCACTTTCTGCCCCTCGGGAAGGTACAGCAGCACGCACACTTTGGGAAGCCTCCAGGTATCCTCGGCCTGTAACTCCCAGTAGTTGGAAAGTACTAATACCGTATCCTGCAGCGACCATTCGTAGGGATTTCCTGACGGATGGCTTTCCTCGGGGATCAGCGTTCGGTATTCCACCTCCAAATGAACCGCCTCGTCGAACGAAGGACGGATGAGGAATTCGGGTTCCAGGAGCAGGGTTTCGGAATATCTCGATTTGACAATGTTTTTACCCAAAACCGAATACTGCTTCCAATTTGAATAATCGAAGGTCTTTTGGTTCAGATTCACGTAGAGGGTCTGTCCGGTTTTCAGTTCCAGCACATGTTCATCGCGATAGATTTGGCCCAGGTTGAGGTTGTTTGTTCCGAAAAGCACGGTAACCAATACAAAAACCAGAGCCAGTGACCAAAGTGTCCAGATCAGGGCAGACAGCACCCGGTTGCCATGCCGGAGGTTAAAAAGCACCCGAATTAAACCCGAAATGATGGCCACCAGGGGTAGTAAAATAACAAAAAGAAGTACCACACCCAGCCAGGGAGTGTGGTTTCGGAGAGGCTCCAACGCCTGTTGCAGGGCTCCGTGGGGCAGATACCCGTTGAACCAGTAGGTTCCGGCCCAAACCCCTCCCAACAGGCTCAGCAGGAGAGCAATACCGGCCATTACCATAGCTACGCCTACGAGAATCAGGATGCCCTTCATCAGAGCGAGTACCCCCCGGCCCAGTTTGTTCGCGATCTCTGCGATCCCGGTTCGAAAGCTCTGGAAATTATCGCTTCGGGAGAAACGGTTCAGATTGCTGCGCACCTTGCCAAATTCTTCCTTAACGGATTGTTGAATATTTTCTACGTTTACCGGGCGCCCCTGCATCTGCAAACGCTCCGCCGTGGTGCGTGCCCGGGGCACAATAGCCCATAGTACCAGGTAGGTTACCAGGCCAAAGAGGTTTAAAAAGAACAGGGCTACAAAGGCCAGGCGCATCCAAATCGGGTCGACCTGGAAATAGGCTCCCAAACCGGACGCTACGCCACCCAGAATGCTGTTTTCCGTATCGCGAAACAGGCGGCGGTGCTCCCGGCTGAAATTTTCGTCCGACGAACGCTTATCCTGGCTTTCCGTTTTGGTGTCCTTCTCTCCTTCGGCTTCGCGGGCAAAATCTTCGGCAGTGCCCATTTGGGACATGATGTGTTCAATATCCGATTGCACAATCACCTGCTTTCTTTCGCTGAGCATTCCCTGTAACAATTCGGCAATGCGTTGCTCAATGTCGTCCATCACTTCGTCGCTATTTCCGGGAGTGGTTGCAAAATACTGTTTTAAGCTTTCCAGGTACTGTTTTAACACTTCGTAGGCATCCGAGTCCAGGTCGAAGAGTTGTTGTGCCAGATTGATTTTAATGGTTGCTTTCATGGGGTTACGGTTTAGAAGGAGTGGTACGTATGGCAGCGATGGCATCGCCCAGTTCGAGCCAGGCGGTATCGAGATCCTGTAAAAATTGGCGGCCCAAATCGGTTAGCGCATAATACTTCCGGGGGGGGCCCTGCGTCGATTCTTCCCAGCGATAGCTTAGCAGTCCGGCATTTTTCTGGCGCGTAAGCAGGGGATACAAGGTGCCTTCCACCACAATGAGTTGGGCTTCCTTCAATTGCTGAATGATATCGGAGGCATAGGCATCGCCACGCTGGAGGATGAGCAGGATGCAATACTCCAGGATTCCTTTACGCATTTGCGCTTTTGCATTTTCGGCATTCATGTGCAGTGTTTATTTCTTTCTGAAACTGCGTTTTACATTTTCGAACTCTTCACGGAAAAAGGCTCCTATATTGGACAGGTTCACCGGATCGCCGCGCATTTCGAGTTTTTGTGCCACAGTGTGCGCCTCGGGAATAATTATCCAGAGGATCAGGTAAAGGAACATGCCGGCCATACCCAATACGGCCAGGATTACAAATACGATGCGCACCAGGCTGGGATCGAGCTGCCAGTGGGCTGCCAGTCCGCTGCATACTCCGCCAATGATGGCGTGGTCGGTATCGCGGTACAGGTGGCGGGTACGCCGGCTACTGTAACGGGGTGCACCCGAAGGGTCGCCTCCCAAATCCTCGGGCCGGCCAAAAACAGCCTTCACCGCTTCCACATCGGCCAGGGTAATCACCTGCTTTCCGGACGACAGGCGCTCCAGGAACAATTCCGACAGTCGGGACTCGATATCGTCCATGAGTTCTTCATTTCCCTCCATGGTACTGAAGCCCGATTGGATGCGGTGGAGGTATTCCTGTAAGGTTTCATAGGCATCTTCATCGATATGGAAGATGCTGCCGGCGAGGTGAATGGTTACGGTTTTTTTCATGGTACTTATTTAGTATGGGGTGTTTGCAGAGGGCTTTCCTGTCGCGGTATCAGTTGCTTCTCCCACGCTGCCGGAAAGGGTTTTTCCTGTGGGTGTGGGGCGACATAGGTTTCCGTTACATACCTTGCACGCCAAATTATTGCGGCGATAAGATACAGCCCCAATATGAGGGTTCCGGCAACCAGCCATCGAAATCGAAGAGAGACCATCATAGCCATCCGGTTTAGGGATACAAAGATAATGCAATGATATGGTACTATGCAATACATAGTACTGTGAATGAATAATTTTCCGTACCTTCATGCAAACACCATTGCGATGATTGCCAGCTGTAACCTTCACAAAATGAGAGCTGTAATGTCCGACCCGGTGGACTACTACCTGAGCACCGACGGGGGAGAAATTCGGTTAAACGACCTGATTCATCGGCGAATAACCCTGCGGTACCAGCACGAAATCCACTGCCTGCGCTGCGGCAGAAAGATCCCCAAATCGTTTGTGCAGGGGTATTGTTACCCTTGTTTCAGCACGGCTCCGGAAACCGAAGAATGCGTGCTTCGCCCGGAATTGTGCCGGGCGCATGAAGGTGTGGCACGGGATATGGCCTATGCCGAAACCCATTGTCTGATCGATCATTATGTATACCTGTCGTACACCAGTGGCATAAAAGTGGGGGTAACACGAAATACGCAGGTGCCTGTGCGGTGGATCGACCAGGGCGCCACAGCGGCACTTCCCATTGCCCGAACCCCCAACCGTTATCTGGCGGGTTGCATCGAAGTAGCCCTGAAAAGCCGGTATGCCGACAAAACCAACTGGCGTACCATGCTCCAACCTTTGGCTCCGGCTCCCGACCTGAGTGCCGAAGTACAGCATGCGCTGCAACACCTGCCTGTGGAATTACAGGTATATGGGCTCACCAGCGAACAAGCCCTTCAACTGAACTATCCGGTATACCAAAAGTTGCCCAAAATAGTAAGTCTTACCCTGGATAAACAGGAGGAGTTGTCCGATACCCTGGTGGGCATTAAGGGGCAATACCTGCTCTTTGCCGGGGGAGGGGTTTTCAATGTGCGAAAGCACGGGGGTTATCGCATTCAGCTCGAGGCCTGATGGGCTGGGGGACAACAGGACACGTGCCGGGTCAATCCAAGTTTTTCTCCCAGGGATTGTTGATTGCGTGCCATTTACTTTGTAAATTTAGTGGAAGGCACCCATCAAACCGCCTCTCCTATGTTCAAACCAACACGTGGCATCCATCCGGGCTTTTTAGTTCCGTTTTTCGGAGGAAGGGTACTCAGAATCTGTCTGAGCCTGGGTCTGTTGCTTCTGGCAGCGGTCAATTTCTGGGTGGATGCCCAACCCAACCCGCTAGCTGCACCCGGCAGACAAACGTTTACGGCGGTGGTTCTGCACGACATGTTCCCCAATTCGAAGCTGCACGAACGCAGTGGAAAAATCACCGGATTTTCCATCGACCTCACCAATCGGGTTGCGGAAAGTGCTCATTGTAAAGTCAACTACCTGGCAGTAGACGACTGGGAGCAGGTGGAAGCCGCCCTGTTGAACGGCAAAGCCGATTTTTGTCCTGTAATGGCCATAAATCCCCGAAGGGAAAAATTGTTTCTGTTATCCGAGCCGGTTGAAACATTTTTTATATCCATTGGCATACGTGCTCAAAATCGCGACATTACCAACCTGGCATCGCTTACCGAAAGGCGCGTGGGGGTAATTCGGGGCAGCCAGGCGCTTAAACTGATACAACCTCTGGGAGTCACCAACCTGGTCGAATATGCCTCGTTTGAGGATGCAGTGTACGATTTGCTTTCCGGACAGATTGATGCCTTTGTGGCACCCGAATACATTCTGAATGGTATCATTCGACAGGGTCGGTTGGAAAAATCCATAAAAATTCTTCCCGAACCCATTAAGGAAATGAAACGGGCGTTTGCCTTTGCTCCCGACAAGGAACTCCTTTATCATTTTCTGTCGCCTTATATCAGCGCCTGCGTCACTTCCGATGATTACCGGAGCATCTACCAAAAGTGGTTTTCGCCACCTTCCAGCTGGTGGACCATTAAACGGGTAGTGGTGTTGGCTATCCTGCTGATTGTACTGGTTTTAGGGAGTATTTCGGTATTGTATCAGCGGTCGTTGTTGGCGTTCAACAGGCAATTGCGTCAAAGTATTGAGGAAAAAGATGCGGCAGGTCGAAAGTTGTTGGAGAGCTTTAAGCAAATACAGGGAATGAATTCGCTGTTGGAGGAAGCTAAAGAACGGGCCGAAGAGAGCGACCGTCTGAAATCCGCTTTTTTGGCGAATCTGAGTCACGAAATTCGCACACCGATGAATGGTATTCTGGGTTTTGCTGCCTTGTTGCAAAAACCCAATCTGAGCCAGGCCAATCAGAAACGTTATACCGAAATCATCGAAAAAAGCGGTCAACGCATGCTTCATCTGATTGAAGATCTGGTGGATATATCCAAGATAGAAGCCGGACAGGTGGAAATCAATCCGAAAAGCACTAACCTGCACCAGGTTCTCCTCGAAGTGAACCAGTTCTATACCTTCCAGGCTAAAGAAAAAAAATTGGAGTTATCGTGTACCAACACCCTGAAAGAAAAACCGTTTCCGGTGGTGCTCGATGCTTTGAAATTGGAACAGATACTATCTAACCTGATCAACAATGCGCTGAAATACACCGATAAAGGGAACATTTCTTTTGGGTATCAACTCCGGGGAGAAGAGCTGCTTTTCAAGGTTACCGATACCGGGATGGGGATTCCTTCGCAATTTCATACCCGGATTTTTGAGCGCTTCCGGCAAACCGAAACTTCGTACCTGAGTGTGGCCGAAGGCAGTGGGCTGGGGTTGGCCATTTGTAAATCGTATGTGGAACTGATGGGGGGAAACATTTGGGTAGAATCCCAAGAGGGCAAAGGTTCTACTTTTTGTTTCACTCTTCCCTATGTGGCTTCACCGGTATCGGCTGCTATTTCCTGCTTTTCGCAGTCTGACAACAGCAACTTTGCCGGAAAACGGGTGTTGGTGGTCGAAGATGATCCGAACAGCTATGTTCTGCTGCATGAATTTTTACAGGATAAGGCCATGGAGGTGGTGCATGCTACCAATGGCAAAGATGCCCTGTCATTATTTGGAGCTAACCCCGATATTGACCTGATTCTGATGGATATGAAAATGCCCGTTTTGGATGGAATAGAAGCCACACGGAAAATTCGTGAATTCAACCGCGATGTACCCATCATTATGCAAACTGCCTATGCCTCCCAACCCGATATTCAGGCCGCCTATCTGGCAGGTTGCACCGATTACCTGACCAAACCGGTGAAGGAAAACGAGCTGCTGGCTAAAATGGCCCGGTGGATGGGATAATACACCACCAGTCTTCCGGATAAAATTAAGCCTGGCAACTGGTAGTAGGAGTATCAGTTGCCAAGCTGTTTTTTGAATACGGATGTTACCAGGTAATCCGGGAACGGTTACAGCAGCTTGGTATCGAGCTTGTACTCATCCCAGCTTTTTACTTTAATATCTTCAATGCTGATGTTGCAAATACCTATGAGGAAGGCGCTTGCCAAGCGGGCATTTGTAATTAGCGGTATATTAAAGTCGACCGCGCTACGGCGGATGGTATAGTCGTTGTCCAGTTCGCTGGAGCTTAAATCTTTTGGAATGTTGATCACCAGGTCAATTTTCCGCTCGCGCAGGTACTCCAGGGTGTTGGGGTGCTTGTCCTCATCGGGCCAGGCAAGTACGGTGCTTGAAATGTCGTTGGCGGCCAGGAATTGGGCAGTGCCCCGGGTGGCAAAGAGGCTGTACCCTTTTTGCTGCAACAGTTTGCAGGCCTCCAGCAATTCGACCTTGGCACGTGCCGGTCCGGTGGAAAGCAGGATATTCTTCTTAGGAATGGTGTAGCCTACCGAGAGCATCGATTTGAGAATGGCTTCGTAGTAGTCATCGCCAATGCAGCCCACCTCTCCGGTCGATGACATATCGACACCCAAAACCGGATCGGCTTTGGACAAACGCGAGAAAGAAAACTGCGGTGCCTTACAGCCAATATAATCCAGGTCGAAAATATTCGAGTTGGGTTTTTCCACTTCTTTACCCAGCATAACCAGGGTGGCCAGCTCAATAAAGTTGGTTTTAAGTACCTTGGAAACAAAGGGGAAACTGCGGGAGGCGCGCAGGTTACATTCAATAACCTTGATATCGTTGTCCTTGGCCAGAAACTGCATGTTGAAAGGACCGCTTATGTTAAGCGCCTTCGCAATTTTGCGGCTGATGCGTTTGATACGTCGCTGGGTTTCGAAGTAAATTTTTTGAGCAGGGAATACCATGGTGGCATCGCCGGAGTGTACCCCGGCAAATTCTACGTGCTCGCTGATGGCATAGGCAACCAGTTCACCATTCTTTGCCACGGCATCAATTTCAATTTCCTTGGCCTGCTGGATGAATTCCGAAACCACTACCGGATATTGTTTCGAAACCTTGGCGGCCAGGTTCAGGAAATGAGCCATTTCATCCTTGTTCGATACCACGTTCATAGCGGCTCCTGAAAGCACGTACGACGGACGAATCAGTACCGGAAAACCCACTTCATCTACAAAGGCGTAAATATCTTCGATACTGGTCAGTTCCTTCCAGCGGGGTTGGTCAATACCCAGTTCGTCGAGCATGCTGGAAAACTTGTGCCGGTTTTCGGCGCGGTCGATATTTTCGGGAGCCGTACCCAGAATTTTTACATTCCGACGGTGCAGTCGCATAGCCAGGTTATTGGGTATTTGCCCTCCAACCGAAATGATTACTCCGTTTGGCGCTTCCAGATCCACAATATCCAGCACCCGTTCGAAGGTTAGCTCGTCGAAGTACAGTCGATCGCACATGTCGTAATCGGTACTTACCGTTTCGGGGTTGTAATTGATCATTACCGAGCGGTAGCCTTCCTTGTTCACCGTGTTCAGCGAGTTTACGCTGCACCAGTCAAATTCCACCGAACTGCCGATGCGATAGGCTCCGGAGCCCAGCACAATTACCGACTGGTTTTTGTCGCCATACTGCAGGTCGTGGTGTCTGCCGCCGTAGGTAAGGTACAGGTAGTTGGTCTGAGCCGGGAATTCGGCAGCCAGGGTATCAATCTGTTTGACTACAGGAAGAATACCACGGCTGATTCGGTAGTCGCGAACCTTTAACAGGCCGTCTTCCATGTATTCGTTTTCGTCTTTTAGCACAAATCGGGCGATCTGGAAATCGGAGAAGCCCATTTCCTTGGCACGACGTAATTTTTCATCGGGCATTTCTTCCAGCGATTGGAATTGCTCCAGTTCTTTCTGTTGTTTCAGAATTTCTTCGAGCTTGTAGAGGAACCAGCAATCGATGCGGGTCAATTCGTGAATTTTATCTACCGAATAGCCTTTTTCCAGGGCAGCGGCAATCACAAATATGCGCATGTCGGTGGGGTTCGACAATTCTTTGTCGATGTCCTCAAAGGTCAGGTCGCGGTTGCCCACAAAACCGTGCATGCCCTGGCCAATCATACGGAGGCCTTTTTGAATGGCTTCTTCGAAACTGCGGCCGATGGACATCACTTCGCCCACCGATTTCATGCTGCTTCCAATGTGTTTTTCCACACCGGTGAATTTATTCAGATCCCAGCGCGGAATTTTACACACAATGTAATCCAGTGCCGGTTCAAAAAAAGCAGGAGTGGTTTTGGTAATGGAGTTCTTTAACTCCTGCAGGCCGTAACCCAGAGCCAGTTTGGCCGCTACAAAGGCCAGCGGATAACCGGTGGCTTTGGAAGCCAGGGCACTTGAACGCGATAAACGGGCATTCACTTCAATCACCCGGTAATCTTCCGAGTGTGGATCGAGGGCATATTGTACGTTGCACTCGCCAATTACTCCAATGTGGCGGATTATTTTTATAGCCAGTTCCCGCAGTTTATGGTATTCGGCATTGGTAAGGGTTTGCGACGGAGCCACTACAATACTTTCGCCGGTGTGTATACCCAGCGGGTCGAAGTTCTCCATATTACAAACGGTAATACAGTTGTCGTATTTATCGCGAACCACTTCGTACTCTACTTCTTTCCAACCTTTCAGCGATTTTTCCACGAGAATTTGGGGTGAAAACGAGAAAGCATTACGGGCTCTCACCTTCATTTCGTCGGCGTTGTCGCAGAAACCCGACCCCTGTCCTCCCAGGGTATAGGCTGCCCGGATTATAACCGGATATTGTAAAGTTTCGGCGGCCTTCAGAGCATCTTCGACGCTGGTTACCGCCATACTTTTAATGGTTTTAACGTTGATTTCGTCGAGCCGCTTTACAAACAAATCGCGGTCTTCGGTATTCATAATGGCTTCAACCGGGGTACCCAGTACCCGTACGTTGTATTTTTTCAGCACCCCCGATTTGTGCAGCTCGGTACCGCAGTTCAGGGCGGTTTGTCCTCCAAAAGCCAGCAAGATGCCATCGGGTTTTTCTTTTTCAAGTACCCGTTCCACAAAATAGGGAGTCACCGGCAAAAAATAAATTTTGTCGGCAATACCTTCCGAGGTTTGAACCGTGGCAATATTGGGGTTGATCAGCACCGTTTGCACCCCTTCTTCGCTTAGGGCTTTCAGGGCTTGCGATCCGGAGTAGTCAAATTCTCCGGCCTCTCCAATTTTGAGTGCTCCTGATCCCAGGACAACAACTTTTTTTATCGATTTATCCATCATACTAACTCGTAGTGTATTCGTGTGGTTTTTTTCCGGCGCAAAAGTACAAATATTTTGCATAACCCCTATTGTTATTTTCTTTAATATGAATAAATTTGCAAAGCAATTGAATAATTATACAAATGGGAAGTCGGACGGAAAGATTACTGGCCATCAAACGCTTGATTGCCAACCACACCATCTCCAGTCAGGAGGAGTTGTTGGCCTTGCTGGAAGCCGATGGCTTGCATTTTACTCAGGCAACTCTTTCGCGAGATTTAAAATTTCTCAAAGTTAATAAGATATCCGATCCCGAGAAAGGCTATGTGTACGAGTTGCCCGATCAGCATGCCCCGGTCAACGAAGTGGCCGAGAGCTATGCCGCGCAGGGTTTTATATCGTTGCAGTTTGCCAACAACTTGGGGGTCATTAAAACCCGCCCGGGCTATGCGCCCAGTATTGCGGCTCTGATCGATCAGAGCAATCCGTTTGAGATTGTAGGGACCATTGCCGGCGACGATACCATTCTGATTATACCGAACGATGCGGTGAAACCTCAGGATGTGATCCACTGCCTGGTGCTGATTATACCCGAACTGAAAGGAAAATTAACGAAGTAACGAGTTAAAAACATTCATATTAAATTATTGGACAATGGAAAACAACAAACTAGTACTGGCATATAGCGGAGGCCTGGATACTTCGGTCATTCTGAAGTGGTTAATCGATAAAGGATACGAAGTGATTGCCTATGTAGCCGATGTGGGCCAGGACGAGGATTATCAGGAAGTAAAACGTAAAGCGCTCGAAATTGGAGTCTCTAAAGTGTATATCGAAGATTTGCGTCGCGAGCTGGTGGTCGATTATATCTTCCCCCAGATTAAGGCCAATGCCAAATACGAAGGTCGCTACCTGTTGGGAACTTCCATTGCAAGGCCGGTAATTGCCAAGCACCACATCGAAATTGCGCATAAGGAAGGAGCAGCTTACGTGGGCCACGGTGCTACCGGAAAAGGCAACGACCAGGTGCGTTTTGAGCTGGGTTACTACGCCCTGGATCCAAAAATTAAAGTGATTGCTCCCTGGAAAATGCGTGAGTTTCTCAACCAGTTTAAAGGCCGTACCGATATGTTAAAGTACGCCGAAGAGAAAAAAATTCCGGTGAAAGCCTCCCTGAAAAAACCGTACAGCGAGGACGATAACCTGATGCACATTAGTCATGAAGCCGGTATCCTGGAAGACCCTAACTTCAAGTTCGACAAGGAAATTCTGACCAAAATGGTAATGCCTCAGGATGCACCCGATAAGGAAACCCATATCGACATCCACTGGAAAAAAGGCATTCCCGTGAAAGTGGTGAATACCGATGACAAAACGGTGAAGGAAGATCCGCTGGAGCTGTTCATGTACCTGAACAAACTGGGAGGCGAAAACGGTATTGGGCTGCTCGACATGGTCGAAAACCGCTATGTGGGAATCAAATCGCGCGGGGTATACGAAACGCCGGCTGGCGAAATTCTCATCAAAGCGCATCAGGATCTGGAAGGTATTGCTATGGATCGCGAGGTACTCCGCCTGAGAAACATGCTGGCTCCCATTTTCGCCGAACAAATTTATAATGGCTACTGGTTCAGCCCCGAACGCGAATTTCTGTCGGCCGCCATCGACAAAAGCCAGGAATTGATCGACGGAGTGGTTCATCTGACCCTGTACAAGGGAAATGTGATGATCGACGGCCGCGAGTCACCCAATTCCTTGTACAATCAGGAACTGGGCAGTATGGACATCGAAGGCGGTTTCGACCAAAAAGACAGCGAAGGATTTATCAAAATCAACGCAATTCGTCTGATGGCGCATCATGCTATTTCGAAAGACAAGAAGTAATTAGTAAAAAGTTGTACAGAGTATGGAGTACTGAGTACCAAGATGCCTAACCGGATCTTTGTACTCAGTGCCAGGTGCTCACTACCCAAAAAATATGAAACTCTGGCACAAAGGTACCGATGTGAACCAACGGATTGAGGAGTTTACCGTAGGCCGCGACCGGGAGTTGGACCTACTCCTGGCATCGTTCGATGTTCTGGGCTCCTTGGCGCACACAGCCATGCTCAACAAGGTGGGTTTGCTCAATGATACCGACTATCAGGCAGTAAGCCGCGAGCTGAAGGTCATCTACCGGGATATTGAAGCCGGCCACTTTAGCATCGAAGAGGGTGTGGAGGACGTGCACTCCCAGGTAGAACTGCAATTGACCCGTAAGCTGGGCGATGCCGGAAAAAAAATCCACAGTGCCCGTTCACGGAACGATCAGGTTCTACTCGACATCAAACTGTTTACCCGCAGTAAATTGCTGGAAACAACCGATGCAGTGGAAGCACTCTTTCGGGTGCTTATTACGAAGAGCAATGCACATAAGGATGTTCTGATTCCCGGCTACACGCACCTGCAAATTGCCATGCCTTCGTCCTTCGGACTTTGGTTTGGAGCCTATGCCGAAAGCCTGAGCGACGATTTGCTGCTGCTCCAGACGGCTTATAAAATTGCCAATCAGAACCCGTTGGGATCGGCTGCCGGCTATGGCTCGTCCTTTCCTATCGATCGGCAGATGACTACCGATCTGCTGGGTTTTGACCGGATGAATTACAACGTGGTATATGCCCAAATGGGTCGGGGGAAGGTGGAGAAGATGGTGGCGTTTGCCATCAATTCCTTGGCCGGAACACTTTCCCGCTTGGCTTACGATGTATGTTTATTCATGAGCCAGAATTTTGGTTTTGTCAGTTTGCCCGATGAGCTGACCACCGGATCGAGCATTATGCCCCACAAGAAAAACCCGGATGTGTTTGAGCTCCTTCGGGCCAAGAGCAACAAGTTGCAGGCGCTGGCCACCGAAATTACGTTGATCAGCAACAACCTGCCATCGGGTTATTTTCGCGATATGCAAATTATCAAAGAATCGTACCTGGAGTCCTTCGATTCGCTGATCGCATGTTTGGATATGGCCACCTTTGCCTTAGAAAATCTTCAGGTAAAACAGGGCCTGCTCGAAAACGACATGTACAAATACGTGTTTAGTGTCGAAGAGGTGAACCGTGAAGTGCTCAAAGGGGTGCCCTTTCGGGAGGCTTACAAGCTGATAGGGGAACGCATTCAAAAGGGAGAATTTGACCCCGACACACAGATACATCATACCCACCAGGGAAGTATCGGTAATTTGATGAATGCCGAAATCGAATCCAAATTCGACGAAATAGTACAAGGCTTTAACCGCGCCAACGTGGAAAAAGCGCAACAGGAATTATTGAAGTAAAACAAAGCTATGGGTTACAGCAGAATAGTGGTACGTGTGGAGATTGCAACCCTTGCCAATTCGGCAGGAAAGCTCGATCACGGAAAAATGGACCGGTTGGCCATGATCTTGGCCAACCTGAACAACAGTGGTAAGGAGGTGATTGTGGTCAGTTCCGGCGCTATTGCGCTAGGCGCCGATAAACTGGGGTTAAAGCTTGAATCCAAAACTCCGGAGGAAATGCAGGCAATTGCAGCCGTGGGTCAGGCCGAACTGATACGTCTCTATCAGTACTATTTTAACCAGTACAATCAAATAGTGGCACAGGTGCTGCTTACTACCGACATTATGAGCAACCAGGAGCGGGTGACGAACGCAAGGAACACCTTCCTGGAATTGCTCAGCCGTAACATCATTCCCATTGTGAATGAAAACGATGCCGTGTCTCAGTCCGATATTATACTCGATGACAACTACACCCTGGCGCTACAAGTAGCTGAAATTACCAAGTCGGGAATGATTCTGATCAAGCTGGACAGCAACAACACCTTTGTTATTCAGCCCCGGGGAGGCCGGAAAGCCAGTATGGTTACCGATGAAACCCAGCTTTTTGAAGCTCTTCAGCAAACCAGTGTCCTGTTGGAACAGGGCCAGGAAACGGACATTCGTTTCCCAAAATCCATTGAAGCCATTGAAATTGAATAACCATGCAGCATGTGGAATACATGAGAAGACATTTTAAAAATAAAAAACGCATTGTGGTAAAGGTGGGCACCTCCACCCTGTCGTATCCCAACGGGCGGTTAAATTTGCAACGAATCGCCAACTTGTCGTACGTGTTAAGTGCACTTCGCAGCCGTGGGCTCGATGTAATTTTGGTTACCTCAGGAGCCATTGGTGTGGGTGCCGGCCGGTTGGGACTGCTAAAAAAGCCTACCGAACTGGCGGCTAAACAGGCACTGGCTGCCATTGGGCAGGCCGAACTCATTAAAATCTATCGGAAGTTCTTCGAGGAATACAATCAGAATGTGGCCCAGGTGTTGCTGACCAAGGATATTGTAATGGAAGAGGAACGCCACCGGAATGCCCGCAATACCCTGCTCAATTTGTTGAAGATGGGAATCATTCCAATTATCAACGAAAACGATACCATTTCGACCTACGAAATTGAATTTGGCGATAACGATACCCTGTCGGCTGTAGTGGCCACCCTGGCACAGGCAGATCTGCTGATTCTGATGAGCGATATCGACGGCCTGTATTCGGCCGATCCCAAACAAAATCCCCAGGCCGAAATTATTCGCACGGTATCCGGTATTACTCCGGAAATTGAAGCCCTGGCCACCGGTGCCGGCACGTCGTTTGGCACGGGAGGAATGGTTACCAAACTAACGGCGGCTAAAATTTGTTTTAAGGAAGGAATCGACACCATTCTGACCAATGGCAACGATCCTTCGATCATTTTCCGGATTCTCGATGGCGAGGAGATCGGGACGCATTTTGTAGCATAAGAATACTCAGTAATCAGTACTTAGTAAAAAAATGAATCGTGGCAGGAGGTAGCTAGGAATCGACTTTCAACCCAATAACGACTGCCGAAATACAATGAATAATGAGCACACTTCAACAAAAAGGGATTAATGCAAAAGCCGCATCGCGTCAGCTGGTAAAGTTCACTACCGAGCAAAAAAACCACGCCTTGCTGTGTATTGCCGAAGAAATTGAAAAGTCCCGCGAAGAAATAAAAAAGGCCAACGAAAAAGACCTGGTCGCAGGTAAGGCCAAAGGCATGTCCAACGCCTTCCTCGACCGGCTGGCACTAACCGATACCCGCATCGACGGGATGATTGGGGTTTTAAAAGATGTGGTCAGCCTGAAGGATCCGGTGGGTGAAATTACCGGAATGAACACCCTTCCTAATGGGCTTCGGGTAGGTCAGATGCGCATGCCGTTGGGTGTGGTAGCCATCATTTTCGAATCGCGTCCGAATGTATGTATCGAAGTGGCCGCTTTAACCATTAAATCGGCCAACGGGGTTATTCTGCGCGGAGGTTCCGATGCAATTTTTTCCAATATGGCTCTTACCGGAGTGATTAAGCGTGGCCTGAAACGCTCCGGATTGCCCGAAAGTGCTGTGGAAGTGGTCGAAGACACCGACCGTGAAGTGATGAAGGAACTACTTCGCATGCGCGAATACATTGACGTGGTAATTCCCCGGGGGGGACTTAACCTGATTCGCTTTGTGGAAGAGCATTCTTTGATCCCGGTAATTCGTCACGATCTGGGCATATGTCATACCTATGTAGATAAAGAGGCAAAAATGGACATGGCCGTATCCATTGCATACAATGCCAAGGTGCAGCGCCCGGGCGTGTGCAATTCCATGGAAACCCTTTTGGTGCACGAGGCGGTTGCCGCCGAATTTCTGCCCAAAATGAAAGCCGAAATGGACAAAGCGGGAGTCACCCTGAAGGGCTGTGTCCAAACCAAGGCCATTTTAAAAGATATACAGGAGGCTACCGAGGAGGATTGGAGCACCGAATACCTCGATCTGATACTATCCGTGAAAGTAGTAGCCGGTGTGGATGAGGCTATTGAACACATTAACCGCTATGGCTCGCATCACAGCGATGCCATCATTACCGAGAACTATACCCATGGCATGCAGTTTATCAACGAAGTTGATTCGGCCGCCTGCTACATCAACGCCTCCACCCGCTTTACCGATGGCAACGAATTTGGGCTGGGTGCCGAAATGGGCATTAGCAACCAAAAACTACATGTACGCGGGCCAATGGGTTTACGCGAACTTACCTCGGCCAAATGGATTGTTTTTGGCAACGGCCAAATCCGACACTAACCACTATAATATAAACCAGATAACCACTAAAAAGAAATACTATGAACATTCTAGAACAACTGGACAAGTATTCTCAGCAGGCGTCAGCCGAAATTGAAAAAGACCTGTTTAACCGCTTCAATGTTAAGCGCGGCCTTCGGAACCAGGACGGTTCCGGCGTATTGGTCGGACTTACCAATGTAGGCGATGTAGTGGGTTATGAAAAGGACGGCGATAAGGTGATCCCAACGCACGGACGCTTGTATTACCGGGGGATTAATGTTACCGACCTGGTAAAAGGTTTTCAAACCGACCAACGGCATGGTTTCGACGAAACCACCTTCCTGCTGCTGTCCGGTAAGTTGCCTAACGAAAAGGAAATGGCACTTTTCACATCGCACATGGCCTCCATGCGCGACCTGCCGCAACATTTCACCAAAAACATGATCCTCTCCCTACATGGGAAAAATATTATGAATATGCTGGCACGTTCGGCACTGGTATTGTACACCCTCGACGACGATGCGGAAGACCATTCACCCTTAAACGTGATGCGCCAGTCGCTCGACCTGATTGCCAAGTTCCCGGTGATCACCGCGTATTCCTATTTTGGTTTCCGCCATTCGTACCAACGCAGATCGCTGGTAATCCGTCACCCCGATCCCTCATTAAGCACGGCCGAAAACTTTATTTACATGCTGAAAGGCGAAAAGTACAGCAAGCTGGAAGCCGATATTCTCGACCTGAACCTGGTACTCCATGCCGAGCACGGCGGGGGTAACAACTCCTCATTTACCACCCGCGTGGTGAGTTCGTCCGATACCGATACCTATTCGGCCATTGCAGCGGCGCTGGGATCGTTGAAAGGTTTCCTTCATGGAGGAGCCAACCTGCAGGTAATGGATATGATGAAGGACATCAAGAAGCACGTGAAAGATTGGGACGACAAAAAAGAAATTGCCGACTATCTGCTGAAAATTCTGAAAAAAGAAGTCGGCGACAAATCGGGTAAAATATACGGTATTGGTCATGCCATTTACACCCTTTCCGATCCGCGTGCCATATTACTGAAAGAAAAAGCCCGCGAGCTGGCCGAAGAAAAAGGCAAGATGGATGAGTTTAGACTCTACGAACACATCGAGAACCTGGCTCCTGAGGTGCTGAGTGCTTTCAAAGGAGGCGAAAGTTCAAAGACCGTGGCCCCCAATGTGGATTTCTATTCCGGATTTGTGTATCAGTGTATCAATCTTCCGAAAGAACTGTACACGCCGATATTTGCCATTTCGCGTATGGCAGGTTGGTGTGCCCATCGTTTGGAGGAGATCACGTTCACCTCGAAACGGATTATTCGTCCGGCCTATAAAAACGTATTTGGCAAAGTCGAATACGAGAGTATAACGGATCGTAAATAGGGACAACCGAAGGCTCTAACGAGTTTTCGTGCAAGGGCCGAACGGAGATCTGGAGGCTTGCTTCCGGGCTGATCACGAAAGGTCACCCGGCAGATCTCGGTTTGGGTCTCGCTAAAATCCTTAAATAGCAAGGCTTTTGGCGCTTTTTCCCGGCAGGGTTTCGAACAAGCAGGCAGGAAAGAAAGAATGCCGGTCTACGAGGAAAAAGGACATGGGAACAAACCAGGTTATTTTGATTTATAAATGTTTTTGAAACAAATATTTATACTATCTTTGCGGGCTCATAACCGACCTTATGAAAACCGCGAAGAATACGGCATTTGTTAAGAAGACGAACGCATCATCGTGAGAATGGTTTAACCTGGTATATCCAAGCCATTCACCTTGTAGAATGGCTTTTTTCATACAAAATGGCTTGATAAAGTAAAAACAAAACAATGGTAAAAGGATTTCCGAAAGCACAGGGATTATATGATCCAAAGAACGAGCGCGACAATTGTGGAATTGGTTTTGTGACTCAGATAAAAGGCATCAAATCTCACGACATTATTTCGAAAGGTCTGGAGGTACTGGTGAACATGACGCACCGGGGTGCTGAAAGTGCCGATAACGTTTCGGGCGACGGAGCCGGAATTCTCATTCAGCTTCCGCACTCATTCTATGTAAAAAAAGGATTTAAGGTACCCGCCGAAGGCAAATACGGTTCAGGATTGGTATTTCTGCCGAAGGAAGTGAAGCAGCGCAAACTGTGCGAAGCCATGCTGGTAGATACCATCACCCACGAAGGGCTGGATGTAATTGACTTTGTAGACGTGAAAGTGGACAGCCACGTATTGGGCGATATTTCCCGTTCTACGGAACCTCATATCAAGCAGATTTTTGTGGCGGGCAATTTCCCCGAACAGGATATTCTGGAACGTAAACTGTTTATTGCCCGTAAGCTGGCCGAGAAGGCCGTTCGTGAATCGAGCGTGAAAGATAAGGATGCTTTTTACCTGCCCAGTTTGTCGTCCAAAGTATTTATTTACAAGGGCATGTTAGCCCCCGATCAGGTAGAGCGCTACTTTGTCGACCTGCGCGACCCCGATCTGAAAAGTGCCATCGCACTGATCCACTCCCGCTTTTCGACCAATACCTTCCCCACCTGGGATTTGGCTCAGCCTTTCCGCTTTCTGGCGCACAACGGCGAGATCAATACCGTAAAAGGCAATCGCATGTGGATGACCGCACGCGAGTCGATTATGAAATCGGATCTCTTTGGCGAAGACCTCGATAAACTCTTCCCCATCATTGAACCCGACAAATCCGATTCGGCTTCGTTCGATAACGCGCTGGAATTTATGGTGCTTACCGGAAAATCGCTTCCTCATGCCCTGAGTATGCTGATTCCCGAATCGTGGAACGATAAAAACCCGATTCCTCCCAGTTTGAAAGCCTACTACGAATACCAGTCGACCCTGATGGAGCCCTGGGATGGCCCGGCTTCTATTGTATTTTCCGACGGCCGCTTCATTGGAGGTACTCTTGACCGTAACGGATTGCGCCCCTCGCGTTACATCATTACCAAAGACGATCTGATGGTCATGGGTTCGGAAGTGGGCGTTCAGGTATTCGAGGGCGAACAAATCAAAGAAAAAGGACGCTTACGTCCCGGAAAAATTCTGTTAGTGGATACCAAAATGGGAATCATTGTTCCCGATGAGGAGGTAAAACGCCAACTTACCGAGCGGCATCCTTACGCACAGTGGCTTGATGAAAACCGCATTGAACTGGGCGACATAAAAATAAAAGAGCGCATCCCCACTTCGTTGGGTGATGACTTTGAGAAATACCTGAAAGCCTACGGTTATACCAAAGAAGATGTGGAAGTGCTGATCCGCCCTATGGCTCAGCAAGGCCAGGAGCCTACCCACTCCATGGGCAACGATACACCGCTGGCCGTATTCTCCGACAAACCCCAGCGTTTGTTCAACTACTTTAAGCAGCTTTTTGCCCAGGTAACCAACCCGGCCATCGACCCCATTCGCGAAGGTCTGGTTATGGCACTGACCAACTACATTGGTTCGGTTTCCAAAAACATTCTGGTGGAATCGCCCAGCCATTGTAAGCTGATCAAATTTAAATCGCCCATAGTTTCCAATACCGACCTGAACAAACTACGCAACCTGAAGGAAGACAATTTTTCGCATGTGGACATTCCGATGCTTTTCCCTGCGAAAGGCAAAGGTCTGGGCAAAGCGCTTGAAATGGCTCTCGAAGACATTTGCAAAAAAGCGGAAGAAGCAGTCGATGCAGGGAAAAATTTCATCATTCTTTCCGACCGTGGCATCAGCCGGGATCGGGCTGCCATTCCTTCGTTGCTGGCTACTTCGGCCGTGCATCACCACCTGATACGCGTGAAAAAACGCATGCAGGTAGGTTTGGTAGTGGAAACTGCCGAAGCACGCGAGGTAACCCACTTTGCCCTGCTGATTGGTTTCGGAGCCTCGGTGGTGAACCCTTACGCAGCGTTCGCCGTCATTGAGGATCAGTGCCTGAAAGGCGAAATAGAAATGGATTACGTGAAAGCCCGTGAGAACTATATTAAATCCATCGATAAAGGGCTGTTGAAGATTATGTCGAAAATGGGTATTTCTACCCTGCGAAGCTACCACGGAGGCCAGATTTTTGAGTGTATCGGAATCCATACCGATGTGGTGGACAAGTATTTTGCCGGTACCGATTCGCGCATTGGCGGTATAGGTTTTGAAGAAATTGCCCAGGAAGCACTCATCCCGCATAACCTGGCCTTTGAGGAAGATCCCAAAGCGCGCAAAGGGCTGAAAAGTCAGGGGACCTACCACTACCGTCGCGATGGCGAAAAACACGGATGGAACCCCGAGAGCATTGCGCTCCTGCAATGGGCTACCCGTGCCAACGACTATAAGAAATATAAAGAATACAGTGCCTATATCGACAACGATAACCGGGCTCCTCATTTCCTGCGCGGATGTGTGAACATCCGGAAAGGGAACCCCATTCCCATTGAGGAAGTGGAACCCGCTTGCGAAATTATGAAGCGTTTTGTGACCGGCGCCATGTCGTTTGGTTCCATCAGTAAGGAAGCTCACGAGGCATTAGCCATCGCCATGAATCAAATAGGCGGGAAAAGCAATACCGGCGAAGGCGGGGAAGACCCTGAGCGTTTCAAGCCGCGCCCCGATGGTACCTCGGCTCGCAGCGCTATTAAGCAGGTGGCTTCCGGTCGTTTTGGAGTAACCTGTAACTACCTGACCAATGCCGACGAAATTCAAATTAAAGTGGCTCAGGGCGCAAAACCCGGCGAAGGAGGTCAGCTTCCCGGACACAAAATCGATAAAATTATCGGTAAAATCCGGAACAGTACCCCAGGGATCACGCTGATTTCGCCTCCACCTCACCACGATATTTATTCCATTGAGGATTTGGCACAATTGATCTTCGACCTGAAATGTACCAATCCAAGTGCCAAGATTAATGTAAAACTGGTGGCCGAGCGCGGTGTAGGAACCGTGGCAGCCGGTGTAGCCAAAGCTTATGCCGACAGCATTACCATCTCGGGATGCGAAGGGGGTACCGGAGCTAGTCCGCTGAGTTCTATTAAACACGCCGGATTGCCTATGGAAATGGGTATTTCGGAAGTGCAGCAAACCCTGGTGATCAACAACCTGCGCGACCGTGTGCGCCTGCAGACCGACGGACAAATCAAAACCGGGCGCGATGTGGTGTATGCCGGATTGCTGGGAGGTGAGGAATTTGGTTTTGCTACCATTGGCCTTATCATCCTTGGATGTATCATGATGCGTAAGTGTCACCTGAATACCTGTCCGGTAGGGGTGGCCACCCAGGATCCCGAATTGCGCAAACGTTTCATGGGCAAATCGGAATACGTAGTAAACTATTTCCAATTTGTTGCCGAAGAAATCCGTGAACTGTTGGCAGAAATGGGCTTCAAGAAATTTGAAGACATAGTGGGCCGTACCGACCTGTTGGAAATGCGTACCGACATTACCCACTGGAAGGCTTCGAAAGTGGATCTTTCTAAAATGTTGTACCGCCCGAAAGAAGCCGAAATTCACGATACGCATTGCACCTGCTTTCAAAAGCATAAAATTGAAGATGTAATGGACTACGGCCTGATCAAAAAGGCCAACAACGCCATTAAGAACAAACGTAAAGTTTGGATATCCAGCGACATTCAAAATACCGACCGTACCGTGGGAGCCATGATGTCGGGTGAGATCTGCAAGCTTCACGGCGAAGAAGGATTGCCGGAAGGAACCATCAACTGCAAGTTCCGTGGTTCGGCAGGTCAGAGTTTTGGAGCCTTCCTGGCCAAAGGTGTATACTTCGCACTCGAAGGCGACTCCAACGATTACCTGGGTAAAGGGCTGTCGGGCGGTAAAGTATCCGTAGTGCCCCCGAAAGGTGCCACCTTCACTCCCGAACACAACATCATCATTGGGAATACCGTTCTTTACGGGGCTACCGGTGGCGAGGCTTACATTCGCGGCGTGGCCGGTGAACGCTTCTGCGTTCGTAATTCGGGTGCCAAAGCCGTGGTAGAAGGCGTGGGCGACCACTGCTGCGAATACATGACCGGCGGACGCACGGTGGTGTTGGGCCGTACCGGCCGGAACTTTGCGGCTGGTATGAGCGGAGGTATCGCTTACGTGTTGGATGTAGATGGAAATTTCGATTTCTTCTGCAACAAAGGAATGGTGGAACTTAGCGGCATTACCGATCGGGACGATGAGGTAGAACTGCAGGACCTGATTAACCGGCATTACCTGCATACCAATTCCGATTTGGCCGAGAAAATTCTGACGCACTGGGAAGAGTACCTGCCCCGTTTCGTGAAAGTGATTCCATTTGAGTACAAGAAGATTTTGGAAGAAGCCAAACTCGAAAGGTTGAAAAACGAGATACGCAAAACCGAAGACGAACCACATTTTCAATATTAACAAAATAAGGCGTGAGCTATGGGCGATGAGATCTTTAAGCGATGATATTTTTGGGCAATGAGCCATGACATTTGAGCCTGGGGCGATTTAATCTCTCCTCTCAAAGTCTCATAGCCTCACCATCTCAAATCTCACAACTCAAAGTCTTACAATCTCACATCTCACGTCTCATATCAAAATACAATACTATGGGAAACCCAAAAGGATTCATGACAATAAGCCGCAAACCTGCGGGATACCGCCCGATTAATGAGCGGATCAAAGACTATAGCGAAGTGGAGCAGGTACTGGACGAAAAGGACCGGAAAGATCAGGCCTCCCGTTGTATGGACTGTGGCGTGCCATTTTGTTCATGGGGCTGTCCTATTATGAATAACATGCCCGAATGGCAGGATGCCATTTACCGAGGCAACTGGCAGGAAGCGATCGACGTGCTTGCAGTAACCAATAACTTTCCGGAATTTACCGGTCGGGTGTGCCCGGCACCTTGCGAGCATGCCTGTACGCTGAATATTTTTCAGGAGCCGGTAACCATCCGCGAGAACGAATGTGCTACAGCCGACCAAGCTTTTGCCCGCGGGTTGGTTGTGCCCAATCCTCCTCAGGTGCGCACCGGTAAAAAAGTGGCCGTAATTGGCTCCGGGCCTGCCGGTATGGCTGCTGCCGACCTGTTGAACAAATGGGGGCACAGCGTAACCCTGTTCGAGAAGGACGAGGCCGTGGGAGGTTTGCTGCGCTTTGGTATTCCTGATTTTAAACTGGAAAAAAGTGTTATCGACCGCCGTATGAACATCCTTACTCAGGAAGGGCTTGAAATCAGAACCAATACGCATGTGGGTGTGGATGTGAAAGGTGCAGATCTGCTCAAAGAATACGATGCCGTAGTACTGGCCATAGGTGCCATGAAACCGCGCGATTTGCAGGTGGAGGGCCGCGAACTGAAAGGCGTGTACTTTGCCATGGATTTCCTGGCCCAGCAAAACCGCAAAGTGGCCGGTGCCAAATTCAACGACCAGGAACGTATACTGGCTACCGGTAAAAACGTGTTGGTGATTGGTGGTGGCGATACCGGTTCCGACTGTGTGGGTACTTCCATTCGCCAGGGAGCCGTTAAAGTTGAGCAGATCGAAATTCTGCCCAAACCACCTGAAACACGCGACCTGAATAATCCCTGGCCATACTGGGCCAATACGCTGCGTACCTCTTCGTCGCACATGGAGGGTTGCGAACGCAGCTGGCTGCTGAATACCACCAAACTGATTGGCGACAAGGACGGTAAAGTTACTGCTGCCGAAGTGGTGGAAGTAGAATGGAAGAAGGAGAATGGTCAGTTTAAAATGAAAGAAAAGCCTGAAACCAAGCGTGAAATAAAAGCCGACCTCGTGCTGCTTTCCATGGGCTTTGTGCATTGCATCCACGAAGGTTTGGCCAACGAGTTCAACCTGAAACTCGACAAACGCGGAAACATTGAAACCGATGGAAGCAGCCAAACATCTAAAGCCAAGGTTTTTGCGGCCGGCGACGCCGTTTCAGGAGCCAGCTTGGTGGTTCGTGCCATAGCGGCCGGGCGGAAAGCAGCGACTGATGTTCACGACTTCCTGATGCAAGGCAAGTAAACGATATTAATTGTTCGATATACCATCCCGGTACTCAATGCGAGTTACCGGGTTTTTTTTTGCTACAGCGGAGGATCCAAACTGCTCTTCGACCAAATTCATTTTATAACTTGAATAGCGAATAGATAAAATAAGGTGGAACCGGGGTAAACAATAAAATATGTTGTAACTTTTGGATTACTGTAATCTGTTATTATTCAGATTCAGGCAATAGGAAATGAAAACTACCGTTTTAACCTGCAAACCAACTTAGTACACCATGAAGGTAAAAATTATATGCTATCAGTTTGCTCGGCATGACATGGGCCGGCACGGCACAGGTATTTACTACCTCGTCTACGTTACGTAGCGGGGATATCGAAATTGGCCTTGAGCCGGGGATTTATGTTAACAGCGATGCTGATTTCAATTTATTTGTTCACGGAGGGGTAGGAATCACCAAAGGAGTCGATATGGCCTTAAAACTGGGTGTAATGGGCACACAAGCCTATTTTGGCGGCGATGTGGAATTTGGCCTTAGCCGGAATTTCTCGGTAGCTGCCGGGGCTCATTCGTATGGAGTATTCGGGCTGGACGCCATGGGCTTGTACACCTTCAATTTGGGCGACCACTCGAAACTCTACACCGGCTTGGATGCCGATCTGAACTTTCCGGAGAATGCCGATATGCAACTACCCGTTTGGCTGCCCGTTGGCGTGGAAATTCCCGTGAAGAAATACATCCTGTTTCGGATGGAAGCCGAAGTAAGCCTCACCGATGCAGGCAGCCACTATTTTGGAGGGGGGTTGAGCTTTTTGTTCTAACAGACAGCACGGCAACCTATGAATCAGTGTGCTCCGGTTTCATTACCAATTGGATTGGAAAGTAGAATGGTGCTTAGTTCAACTTTTCCCGGGCAATCTCAATATCTTTTAAAACTTTGGGGTAAAAGTAGTCCCACGAAAACTTATAGCTTCCTAAATGGAGCAGTGAAACTTCCTGGTATTGCCGGGTAACCTCAATCACCTGCTGCCAATAGCCTGCGG
>QKEH01000129.1 GCA_003252385.1 Bacteroidota bacterium
CATCCGGTTTTTCCCCTTATTTCGTCGAAAGACTGGGAAACCCAAATTGGCCGCTATCTGGATATGGCGCGAAGCATTTTGGGACGCAACTGGTTCCCGGGCTTCTGGCCGCCCGAAATGGGCTTTTGTATGGAAATGATTCCCTACCTGAAAAAGTTTGGTTACCGGTATGTGTTGGTCGATATTGAACATATTGAACCCATCGATTCCATGAGCTGGGAAAGATTGCACTACCGCCCTCATGTAGCCCGATACGATGGACACGAAATTATAATTGTTCCCCGCAATCGCGAAGTTTCCAACGCACAACTTTCCGGCTTCGATCCGGGTTGGTTTGCGTACGAACTAAGCGCCCGCACTCAAAACTGCCACGACTTTCCACCTTTGGTGGTTTCCTATACCGATGGCGAAAACGGAGGCTGGTTCCGGAACTCCTACGAGAAGTCCAACTTCTGGGGCTGGTTTTACGAACCCATGCTCCACTGGCAACGCGAAGGCACCCTGGCACTTACCCAAATCAGCATTAATGAATATTTGGATAAATTTGGCTACGAAGGCGAAGTACGGGTTCATTCCGGAGCATGGAACACCGATCATCACGATGGCCGGGGCTTTGTGCAGTGGACTGGTTCCAAATTGCAGTCGCGTGGAATCGAAGATTTGGGAAGGGTGAGCGAAAAATACCATAACGCCCGTTGGAAGCATTCCCAGAACGGAAATTCGCAGTACGGGCACGACATGCTCGACGAGGCATACTGGCACCTGCTCCGAGCCGAGACCAGTTGTAATTTTTACTGGGGCAGCAAATGGGTATACCGAGCTTACGACGATATGGAAACCGCCGAACGATTAATCGAAAGAGCAAGCTATTAGACTCATTTCGATGTAAGAAACAACAAAAAAGCCGGTTTACACCGGCTTTTTTGTTCCCTGAAAGCTCCAATTATAAATCGAAACGATCTAAATTCATCACCTTTGCCCAGGCGGCCACAAAATCGCGGACAAATTTCTCACCCGCATCGCTACTGGCGTATACTTCAGACAGGGCACGCAGTTCAGAGTTGTATCCAAACACTAGGTCGACCCGGGAAGCGGTCCATTTCAACTCACCGGTTTTCCGATCACGGCCTTCAAAGGCCTCCTGGCTATCGGAAGTAGCCTTCCACTCCGTATTCATATCCAGCAGGTTTACAAAGAAATCGTTGGTTAGTGTTTCGGGTCGGGTGGTAAAAACGCCCTGGCCGGATTGCTGGTAATTGGCATTTAACACGCGCATCCCTCCAACCAGAACGGTCATTTCGGGAGCAGTTAAGGTGAGCAATTGCGCCTTGTCGATGAGCAGTTTCTCGGCCGGAATGCCGTAATCGGCTTTCAGGTAATTGCGAAAACCATCGGCGCGAGGTTCGAGCACTGCCATATTCTTTGGATCGGTTAGCTCCTGCACGGCATCCATGCGGCCGGGAATAAAAGGTACCTGTATGGAATACCCGGCATCCTGAGCCGCCTTTTCAACAGCAGCACAGCCAGCCAGAACAATCAGATCGGCCATGGATATTTTACGAGACGGCGACTGGGCATTGAAATTCTTTTGTATTTCCTCCAGAGTAGTTATTACCTTATTAAGTTGCCCAGGGCTATTGGCATCCCAGCTTCGCTGCGGTTCCAGAAGTATGCGCCCGCCATTGGCTCCTCCCTTTTTATCGGAACCCCGGAAAGTGCTGGCTGATGCCCATGCGGTGTATACCAGCTCATTAATCCGAAGCCCCGAAGCCAATATGCGTTTTTTGAGCTGAGCGGCATCTGAAGAATTTATTACCGGATGATCCAACTTTGGAATAGGATCCTGCCAGATAAATTCATCCTTAGGAACTTCCGGTCCCAAATACAAGGCTCGTGGCCCCATATCGCGATGCGTAAGCTTAAACCAGGCTTTTGCAAAGGCTTGATCAAATTCTTCGGGGTTTTCGTAGAACCGGCGCGAAATTATACCATAGATACTATCGAAACGCAAGGCCAGGTCGGTGGTTAACATGGTGGGTTTGTGCCGTTTGGTGGAATCGAAAGGATCGGGAATAATTTCGGCGGCATTCTTAGCCACCCATTGTTTGGCTCCGGCCGGACTTTTGGTGAGTTCCCATTCGTTATCATACAACAATTGGAAGAACTGATGGTTCCAGGCGGTAGGAGTCACGGTCCAGGTAACTTCAAGTCCGGAAGTAATGGCATCGGAGCCTTTACCTGTTCCATGCGAACTTTTCCATCCCAGGCCCTGTTGTTCCATATCGGCCGCTTCGGGAGCAGGCCCCACCTTGGATGCATCGCCGGCGCCATGACACTTGCCCAGGGTATGCCCTCCGGCAATTAGCGCCACGGTTTCTTCATCGTTCATCCCCATCCGGGCAAAAGTTTCCCGAATATCAATAGCTGCTGCCAGCGGGTCTGGATTGCCGTTAGGGCCTTCGGGATTCACATATATGAGCCCCATTTGAACCGCCGCGAGTGGGTTCTCGAGTTTTCGTCCTTCGGAATAGCGTTGATCTTCCAGCCAACCTGCTTCGGGGCCCCAGTATATGTTGCCGGCGGCTTCCCATACATCAGCCCTTCCGCCTGCAAATCCAAGGGTTTTAAAGCCCATCGATTCCAAAGCCACATTGCCGGTAAGAATCATCAGGTCGGCCCAGGAAATCTTACTCCCATACTTTTGTTTGATGGGCCACAACAGCCTGCGGGCTTTATCGAGGTTGGCATTGTCGGGCCAACTGTTGAGGGGTGCAAAACGCTGCTGCCCCTGGTTTGCTCCACCGCGGCCATCGCCAATGCGATAGGTTCCGGCACTGTGCCAGGCCATGCGTATAAACAAAGGACCATAGTTGCCAAAATCGGCCGGCCACCAATCCTGGGATTGAGTCATCAACTGGCGCAAGTCCTGTTTCAAAGCTTCATAATCAAGACTATTAAATGCTTTGGCATACTCAAAATCGTCACCCATGGGATCCGAAAGGGACGACTGCTGTCGTAACACATTCAAGTCGACCTGATTGGGCCACCAATCGCGGTTGGTTTTACCACTCATGGATTGGGAATGGAACGGACACTTTCCTTTTTGCGCGTCTTCCGTTTTATCGGCACCTTCTGGCGAACAAGCCGCCATTACAAGAAGAATACCCATTGTAAGGATTTGATTTTTCATGATTTAGCTGTTTAGAATTTGTACTACATAAGTTAGTGAAACTCTGGCGTAGTATCAAATAAATAGCTGACTGAGTGCTTCTTCGAACAAACGGGTTCGATCTGAAAATTATCTGTTGTACAAGATAACCTGCTTCAACATCTCGGAAACACTTTGCATCCGGTGGATTTCCCTCCGGAAATAGAATGGTAAATAAGGTTGTTCAAGGATGGAAAGCTACTTTGAACTCAAACGAAACCGCATGTTTCGTTTCACCTCGTCAACATTTTCGGTATCGGTAAGCATTTCGAGCAGGGTAAAGGCTACGTCGAGCCCGGTTGCCGGCCCGGTGGAGGTAATAATATTTTTGTCCACCACAATGGGCCGATCCAGTACTATTGCGCCAAAGCCGGCCAACTGACTGCGCCGGTTACCCTCGTTCAAATCCCAGGTGGTGGCAGTACGTCCCTGTAACACCCCCGACTTGCCCAAAGCCAGCGCTGCAACACATATGGAGGCAATAATTTTGCCCTGCCGCTCGAACTCACGGATCAACCCAAGCAACCGCTCATCGTACGCATCTTCCAGAAAGCCTGCAACAGGAGCACCTCCATGCAAGGCCAGCGCATCGAAATCGTTGACGTTTACCCGGTCAAAAGGCAGTTCGGGCTGCACCTGCAGGTTCCAATACGCCGTAAGCTGCGGTCGCAGTGCAGTTGTAACCAGTTCTACCGGAATGGTGCCTGCTTCGCGGCTCCAGAGATGAAAACAAAATTATCGAGATAAGTACCAACCAGCTCGGATGGGAAGCCCTGACCCTATCCGAACTCTACAAGAAAAGATGGGATATTGAGCAGTTTTTCAAAGCGTTGAGACAAAACCTGCAAGTTAAATCCTTTGTAGGGTGCCAGCGAAAATACCGTAAAATCTCAGATTTATATTGCCTTGATAACCTACCTGTTACTTAAACTCATCCGTAGGACTGTCCCAAAAATCAAACCGGCTTTTACCAGTTTTGTCGAAAAGATACGCATGAGCTTATGTTTCTACCTGACCCTTGATTACGTGTGGAATACAATTGGAGAAGGTGCTAAGCGAATAAAACAGGCCAAACAACTAAAATGGTTCAATAACAGGAACTTTTATTCTCGAAATCCGCCATTAACCCTCTATGGATAAAGGCGTACAGAGAAAAATTGGCGAATTTTCAAAAACTTACGGATCGATCTGACATCCCTACTTTTAATGGTTCTTAATTGCGTGCAAAAGGGTCAAAGTGGTCACTTAAAACAAGGACTTATACGCAGTTGTCGGCCTATTTTCGCAAAATTCAAAAATCGTAGAAATGGCTAATTATATTCTATCTTGATCAGTGCTTCCGTAATACCATGCACGCCGTATTGCAACTAAAAATGCAATTGCTATTTACAACCACAAAAGATTACACCTATCTTTAGGCGCTAAAACTCCAAATGGGTGTTTTATCATGCAGCTTAACGAATGTTCAACCTGTAGCCGTATATTAGGACAAGACTATTATGAATTCAAGAGAACGGGTAATTTACAGTATTAACCATAAAGAACCCGACAGGGTACCTATTGATTTTGGAGCAACCATGGAAACAACCATCCATAAAGATGGTTATACCAAACTAAAGAAGAAGCTTGGTTTGTGTACCGATCAGCCAGATGTTGAAATGCTGAAAACAGCCGGATTTGCCCGGGTAGATCAGGAAATACAGCGCTATATAGGTGCCGATGTACGGGGTGTTTTTCCCTATCCTGCGAACCGCGACAGCATCAAATACTGGCAGGACGAAGACTATACCTATTTTAACGATGAATTTGGAATTCTTTGGAGAAAAGCCAACGAAGGCGGACTTTATTTTGATATTTACGGTCATCCCCTGTCCAACAAATCGTTGGAAGAGATACAAGCCCACCCCTTCCCCAACCCGGCTGACGACCGCCGTTTTGCCCACATTCCTGAATACCTCAATACCGTAGACGCCAGGGAATTTCCCTTGGTATTTGATAATTGTCTGGGTAATGGAATTTTTCAAATGAGCAACCACCTAATGGGCTATGAAAACTTTATGATAGCCATGGCCATGGGTGAGGATCGCGCAACCTGGCTTCTCGATAAAATACTGGATTTGAAGATGCAATTCTGGAGCTCCGTTTTCGATCGTTTTGGCGACCGTATCGATATTGTTAAGGAGCTGGATGATATGGGAACACAGTCTAACCTTTGGATTTCGCCCGAAATGTACCAAGAGCTTATTAAACCACGTTTAATAAAATTGGTGCATTTTATCAAAAGCAGAAAGCCCGAGGTTAAGATGATGATGCACTCCTGTGGATCTATTTTCGCCATTATCCCCGACCTGATTGATGCGGGAGTTGAAATTCTGAACCCGGTGCAATATTCCGCCCAGGGAATGGATCCGGTCGAAATCAAAAAACAGTTCGGAAAAGATATTGTAGTTTGGGGCGGAGGAATTGACACCCAACGTATACTTCCCCGTGGAACAGTGCAGGAAGTGATAGACGAAACCAAACGGATGCTGGATATCTTTATGCCCGGAGGAGGATTTGTTTTTGCCCCGGTACATGCTATTCAGTACGATGTACCCACCGAAAATATTTTGGCCATGTGGGAAACGGTAAAAGAATTCGGCCGTTACTCCTGATGGGTCTGAAGGTATTGGAGCTATGAAATTCAAACCCCGGTATATTGCCAATATTGGCATCGGTTTTTCAGGAAATTTTATTGCAAAGAATGCGCTTAACGTTTCTTCGTGCCTTATTTTCTGACTAAAGTGTAATTTAGGTAAACGCTCCAATTGAGATCTTCAGAAAGTCTATATTTGTACTGCTTCCAACAAATCCTTTCGGCTCATGAGTTGGGCTTGTAAGGTGAGCTTCTCTCCGGGAGTTTCGCTTACAGTCTGCAGAAGTCTGAACGTAACAGCGATACCCGCGTGTATCGAAGAGGTATCAGCTCCTATGATTTGCTCGGATAACGGCAAACAAGTTGGATGTATTAACACTATAAAAAATGATCCACGTAGGAATATTACTATTCAATGAGGTTGAAGTACTTGACTTTGCAGGGCCTTTTGAAGTTTTTTCAATTACGGAAAAGGATGCTAAAAAATTATGTAAAGTGACTCTGATAAGTGAATCAGGTCAGATGGTGCATGCCAGAAATGGATTGAAAATACAACCCAATTCGAGCTTCGATCAAGAACTGGATTTAGATATCTTGATAATTCCCGGAGGTTATGGTGCTGAAGAGATTGAGATTAAAAACAAAAAATTATTGGCTTGGATTAAGAAACAAAAAGAGAAAGTTAAATTCCTGGCATCTGTTTGCACCGGTGCGTTTCTTTTAGCCGAAACCGGAATACTGGATTCTAGGAAGGCCACAACCCATTGGATGGATATTTCAAGACTGGAAAATGAGTACCCTCAAATAGAAGTAATTAAAAATACCCGGTTTGTGGATGAAGGTGATGTTATTACCTCCGGCGGTATTGCATCGGGAATAAATATGTCTTTTCACATTATAAAAAAACTTTTCGGAATTCATGTTGCTGAAATGACGGCAAAGAGAATGGAATATGCTATTGATATCTAAAGTAAAAGTGCGGCTGCCAGCCATTAATATCACAAGAGTCTTTGAGGTGATCGAGTCTACTCACCAACATCAATTTCTGATGGCAACCAGTTAGACTGGAAGCCTGCCATCCTTTCCGAATTTACATTAAGTAACAACCTTAGCTTCTAATACTATAATTCACCAGCCTCTCTTTTGAAACCAAAACACCTTATTGTGCTCTGCGGCCCTACGGGTATTGGAAAAACCCGGGTGGCCATTGAACTGGCAGCTCAGCTGGGCTGCGAAATTATTTCGTCCGATTCTCGACAGCTGTACCGCGAAATGGCTATAGGCACTGCCGTTCCTACCCCCGGGGAACTGTCCCGGGTACCCCATCATTTTATTCAGAACCATTCCGTACAGGAATCGTACAATGCCTCTTCCTTTGAGCAGGAAGTGTTGGAGTTTCTCGATTCGTATTACCAAAGGAACCACATTGCCCTGATGGTGGGTGGCTCCGGTATGTATATCGATGCCGTGTGCCAGGGTATCGACGATCTGCCCACCATTAAGGAAGAAGTCCGTATTAAGTGGCGGCTGCTTTATCAGGAAAAGGGGCTGGAGTATTTGCAGCAACAAGTAACCCGGGTCGATCCGGACTATGCCAAAAAGGTGGATCTGTACAATCCGAACCGAATGTTGAAAGCGCTTGAAGTATTTGAACAAACGGGAAGGACATATTCCTCTTTTTTAACCCACACGGCCAAGGAACGTCCATTCCGTATTCATAAACTGGCGTTGGATATGGATCGTCAGGAGTTGTACGAGCAGATAAACCGGCGCGTAGATCAGATGGAGGCCAACGGGCTGGTGGAGGAAGCCCGGCGCATGCTGCCCTGCCGGCAACTTACGCCCCTGAAAACGGTAGGCTATAAGGAGCTTTTTCAACATTTCGATGGAGAACTGACCCTGGAAGAGGCGCTTATCCAAATTAAAAATCATTCACGTGCCTACGCCCGCCGTCAGCTCACCTGGTTTCGGCGCGATAAGCAGATGCAATGGTTTCACCCCAAGGATCTGGATGCCATGCTGCAATGGATTCAGGAGCAGCTATCGATGTAGGATTGTTGGTGATGTTCCCACAAAAAAGCACAGTAACCCCTTTTCATTATGCATCCTTCCAAATAGTAAGAAGCAGCAAGGTAGTAGGTATAGGTTAGCTGGTTGTTTTCCGGTTGCTTCTGTTTTCAATATTTGGGCATTTGCCGTTACACAAACCTGAAGCTGGTGGTACATTGACCCGGAACCAAAAACCGAATTGCCCGACAGATTGCTTTTGTTCACATGTTAAAACGGTTTTGTTGAATGGTAAATCTGCTTCAGTAATGTGTAATTGGTTTCAGGAAATGGCAGTACACTTTCCCTGCGTGGATAATGTACTTCGAATATTGGTTAGCCGGCAATAAGATGGTTCCGGGTGCTTCAGCTATTGGCCGGGCTGCCATACGCAATTACGGAGCATTTCAATACCGGGTAAAGGGTTTACCGGGGTTGTCAGGATGCCATAGGGGTGGAAACTATTAAATAATCTTAAAACTAATCGTTTCGCTACAATATTTAGTATGTTAAATGCGTATTGAGTATACGTTAATTGTCTGTTACTATAGATCGTTAAAACAAAAACATCGGATTACGTTCATTGTAAATCAGCTGCTATAAATGGTTTGTAATGTGCGAATAAAATGTAAAACGTGTATTTAGGAATCAACGCTTTAGTATGTATTTAACATGAATCGTTATGGAAACTACAAGGAATTATGGTATCTCCGATACCGCGCTATTAGAATTTACCGGAAAAATGTTGGCATACCTGCCCGAGGATTTGGCAAGTTTCACGGCTTTTGATCCGGATTTAAATTCGGAATTACAGGATGGCCTCACGCATTTGTATCAAAGGGCTCTCGATTACGGAACCGACAGTGCTGAGCGGGGGGTAGTGCAGAAAAATACGGAAGATGTGCAGTTACAATTGAAGCTTTGTGTAAGTGCTTACCACGAAGTGCGATACTTTGCCAGTAAGTGTTTTGGGAGCAGCCCAGCCATTCTCAGGGAGTTTGGGGTGATCAAATTTCGAAAGGTTCGCGGAAATCAGGCACAAATGATTGTGTTTATGTTTGAACTGGCCCATGCAGCCAATAAGTATAAAAAGGAGCTTCTGGACTCCGGTTTGAGCGAACGGACCATTACCGCGCTGCCCGAGCTGGCTCGCAATTTGGAAAAGGTGAATGTACAGCAGGAGCTGAGCAAGAACCAGCGCTCCCTTAAAACAGAGGTTCGCGTGGTCATGCTAAACGACATCTATGCGGTGCTGCTAAAATTTTACAAGGCCTCAAAAATAGCATTTGCCTCCAATCCGATTCAAAGGGAACGCTACACCCTTCCCATAGGCCGAAGCACAAAGAAAGCGGTGGTAACGGAACCGGCAGATTCCTAAGAGTGTACTGCATTTTAGGTATGGGGTTGTTTCGCCAGGTGCGGAGCAACCCCATAATTTTTTAGGATGGGCTCAGAAGGTCTTCGGTGGACGAAGTACCTATACGTGTGCAACCGAGTTCCTGATAAAGCAGAGCCTGTTCGCGGGTGCGTATTCCACCCGAGGCTTTTATTTGGATGTCGGAGCGGGTATGCTCGCGCATCAATTGAACGGCTTCGGGGGTGGCCACTCCCGAGCCAAAACCGGTGGACGTTTTAACCCAGTCGGCACCCACTTCGTTGCAAATTTTGCAGGCTTTAATAATTTCTTCGCGGTTGAGGTAGCAAATTTCAAAGATTACCTTCACCTTAACACGATGCTGATGAGCGTAATCAATAAGCATTTGGAGTTCGTTTTCGACATAATCGGTATCGCCGGAGCGCAGTTTTCCAATGTGTAGTACCACATCCAGTTCGACCGCACCACTGGTAATGGCCTGCACGGTTTCTTCGAGCTTGGCCCGGGTACTGGTACTGCCGTGCGGAAACCCAATAACCGTGCTTACCTTAACTTTGCTGTTTACAAGTAACTCAGCAGCGAAGGCCACATCCGAAGGCCTTACACACACCGAGGCCACCTGGTAGCGATCGGCCAGGGCGCATCCGTTGCGAATATCGTTATCGGTGAGATCGGGCCTTAATAAGGCGTGGTCGATGAGCGGGGCAAGTTCCTTATCCAAAATCATATGCAGGTAATTTAGCTGTCCGGCAAAAGTAGCGAACAGTCGAGAATTTTAAAAGGCCGTTGCCACAAGTTGTTCATCTCCTATGTTTGGAAAGCTCCTGTTGGTTTCAAGTTTTTTGGGACAAAAGGGCTTGTGGTACGTCCGGTAGCCAAAGAGCCTTAATTCAGATGCTTGTCAATCATGTCCAGCAATTCTTTTTTGACCAGTGGTTTCGACAGGTAATCGTCACATCCGGCATCCAGTGCTTTCTGATTGTCGCGGAGCATGGCATAGGCGGTTTGTGCGATTATGGGAACATGGGGTTGCAGCTTTTTTATGGCACGGGTAGCATCGTAACCATTCATTTTGGGGAGTTTGATGTCCATCAGAATCAAGTCGATATCCTGACGTTCTTTCATTATTGTTACTGCAGCTAAACCATCCTGGGCATGTATAATGGTGTAGCCGGCTTTGGAGAGCACTACCTGCAGGTATTCAAAATTAGGAATATCATCTTCGGCAACCAGGATGATTCCGGAACGCTGGGTCGATTCGTTTGTCCGGGTTTCATGGGGTACAGGTTTCTGCTTAACCGGCCGGTAAGGGATAGTAAAGCGGAAGGTACTCCCCTCTCCCGGTACGGATTCGACCCATATTTCTCCGCCCATCAGCTCAACCAGTTTTTGCGAAATGGACAACCCTAGTCCGGTGCCACCATACTTGCGAGAAATTTCCAGTTCGGCCTGGCGGAAACGTTCAAAAATGACTCGTTGCATTTCGGGAGGGATCCCAATGCCGGTATCCGAAACAAAAAACTCCAGCATAGAATCCCTAAGCCGGCAACCCATTCGTACTTCTCCTTCGCGGGTAAATTTGAGAGCGTTGGAAATCAGGTTGTTCAGTACCTGACGGAGCCGGTTTTTATCGCTCAGTACCATCGCATTGGGAATAATTATGGGTTCAAAACACAGTTTCAGATGAAGGTCCTTAACCTTTGGGAGGTAAAATTCTTTAATAGTTTGACAAAGATCTGGCAAATTGACCTCTTGTAACTCAATTTCGACCAGTCCGGTTTCCATGCGCGAAATATCGAGAATGTCGTTCACAATTTTGAGCAGGTTTTGCCCGCTATCCATAATGATGTGGCAGAAACGTTCCTTTTCTTCGGGGCTGATACCATCGGAGAGCAGCATGTTGGAGAATCCAATTATGCCGTTCATGGGGGTCCTGATTTCGTGGCTCATATTCTCCAGGAATGCTGTTTTAAGCCGGTCGCTTTCTTCGGCCTTTTCCTTGGCTCGTATCAGTTCGTCTTCAAATCGCTTCTTATCGGTAATGTCATGTCCTACCAAAAAGCCCAGTCCTTCCTCGTAAATGGGCTGGCCGGTCCAGGCAATCCAAACATCGTTGCCATTTTTAGTCTGGTGCCGTATTTCGGCTTCAATCAGGTCGGCTTTGGCTTCGTACTGGGCGTTGAGAATTTTCATCACTTGTTCTTTGTCATCGGGGTGGATTAGTCGGAGAATGCTATCGTTCAGCAGTTCCTGTTCGGAGTATTCGAAGATGCGCACCAGGGCCGGATTCACTTTCAGAAATTGGCCGTCGGCATTAACCATGCAAATGGGGTGGGCGGAAAGCCTGAAAATGCGTTCGAAATCTTTGAGCGATTTTTCGGCATTCAGCCGTTCCGAAATATCGGTGAAGAAGAGTTGGTACCGTCCGTCGGCCAGCTTTTTGGAGCGAATTTCGACAGGGATTTTACGGAGATTTTTTCCCAGGAGCAGGGTTTTTCGGGTGGCTACCCGCTGATCCTTATTCTGAGCCATACACGACGGGTAGCGGAACTCCTCGGGACTGGCAAATATAAAACGCATGGGGCGGTCGAGCAATTCGCCCTGCTTATATCCGGTGAGGTGTTCCATGCCTTCGTTGGCCATAACTATAACTCCTTCCGCATTGGTAATCAGTATGCCTTCGGAGGCCTGCTCGAACAGGATGCGATAGTTCTCCTTTTGTTTGCGCAGGGTTTCTTCAGTGCGAGTGCGCTCGTCAAGCTCGTTAGCCAGGCGGGCGATGTAGGTATTCAGACGCCGCAGATAAAAGTGCGAAAGGGTGGAAACCAGAATAAAGACCACCGTTAAGTCGCGCAGGTAAACAAAAATCGGATCTACCACCGGGTAATCCAGAACACCCCGGTAGGTGAGGGTTCCCAGGATCCACAACCAGCAAAGGGTCACTACCAGCACCGCCAAGGTATAACGCCACCCCATTAGCATGTAGCTTATAATGATTAAAGCAATGTACGATGCAGCAGCTGAGTCGTAAACGCCTTTCCCCGTAAAAACCATGAGCGAGATGGCCATGAAGGTAATGGTTATCAACCCGATGGAAGCCGTTTTCATCCAACCTTTACGAGCTACAATATACAAGGAAGCATGGGCTGTAATAATGGCGGACAGTGCCAGGTCGGGATAGTAAAAGGAACCAATGGTAATCCGGCGCCAGATAAAAATACCCGATAGCAACACTGTAAGGGTAAGGGTTAAAATACGAAGGAAGGAAATTTTCCACCGATTGCTTTCATCATAAAAATAGGTGTCCTGGCTCATATTGCGCAGCGGTCTTATCTAACGGTAGCGTATATCTAAATTAATTACATTTTATTGAAAATAAAAGTCCGTTAGGCGGGCATTACATGATACTCGTGAATATTCCCCCAGGATATTGCGCTCCCTTGGAAAACTGGTGCCCCTTTCTTACTTATTGCCGGATGGTGGCATAGGGCAGTTGGCCCTGGCTTGGGTTTTCGTGCGAAATGTTTTTGCCACAGCAGAAAAACCCTTTTCTTTGCCCCAAAAAAAAGATTCCGTGAAAGCAGTTATTCTAGCCGGCGGGAAGGGAACCCGCATGGGGGAATTCACCCGCGAAACACCCAAACCCATGCTGTCTATTGCCGGAGAGCCCATTTTGGGACACCAGGTAAAATGGTTGAAACACTATGGGATTACGGATATCATTCTACTGGTAAACCACCTGAAAGAACCCATACAGCAGCATTTTAAGGAGGGGGCGGGCTACGGCGTGTCCATTACCTATTTCGAAGAGCCGGCTCCGCTGGGCACCGTGGGGGGTATAAAGGAAATTGAGGCGCAGCTCACGGAAGATTTTCTGGTTCTCTATGGCGATGTGATGATCAGTATGGATCTGCAACGCCTTTTGGCATTTCACAAGGCAAAAAGCAGCCAATGCACCCTGGTATTGCATCCCAACGACCATCCGTACGACAGCGATCTGGTATCCCTGAGCGATGAGGCCCGGATTACCCGCTTTTATCCCAAACCGCACAAGGCCGGCAGCTACCTTCCCAATATGGTTAATGCGGGAGCCTATGTTTTTTCACCGGCAGTATTTCCTTTTCTGCAAAAAGGGGTAAAAGCCGATTTTGGCCGCGACATTTTCCCCCGCATCACATCCGAGATACAAATGTACGGCTACAATACCGCCGAATACCTGAAAGATATGGGTACCCCCGAACGATGGAAGGAAGTGGAGGCCGATGTACGTTCGGGGAAATTTGAACGCGCCAGCTACCGCTATCCGCAAAAAGCCATCTTTCTCGATCGCGATGGCGTGATTAATGAGGAGATCAGCTTTATCAGTCACCCGGACGACATGCGCTTGTACCCATTTACCGCCGAAGCCATAAAAACCATCAATCGCTCCGAGTACAAGGCGATAGTGGTTACCAACCAATCGGTTATTGCACGCAATAAATGCACAATTGAAGAGCTGAAGGAGATACACAACAAAATGGAAACCGAACTGGGTCAGGAACGAGCCAAGCTGGATGCCCTTTACTATTGCCCGCATCATCCCGATAAGGGATACCCCGAGGAACGCGAAGAATATAAAATCGATTGTGAATGCCGGAAGCCCAAACCGGGCATGTTGCTGGATGCCGTACGCGATTTCAATATCAATCTGGCGGCTTCGTATATTATTGGCGATAACGAACGCGATATACGGGCAGGCCGGAATGCCGGTTGCCAAACCGTAGGGGTGATGACCGGCTACGGTATTAAGAAGGCGACCTGTTTACCCGATTATCTGTTTGCCAATCTGTTGGAGGCGGCACGTTTTATCACCGCAGAACCCTATGCCTCCGACTTTGAAAAACTTCAGTTCTCGCATAGCCCAACCGTGGTTTTAGTGGGCGGCCTGGCCCGTTCGGGAAAAAGTACTTTTACCACCTATGTGGAGCAGCGGCTAAAGGCATCGGGTAAAAAGGTGTTGCGTATCAATTTAGACAACTGGATACTCCCCGAGGCGATGCGCAACGAGGGAATGAACGTGTTCGACCGTTTCCGTTTGCCCCGTATCGAAGACGATATTCAGCAAATACTGGTAGGCGAAACCTGCACCCTTCCGGCCTATCTGGCACACCCCGATCGAAAACCCTTTGAAGTTTCCTATGCCTATCGAGGCGAGGATGTGGTTCTTATTGAGGGCGTGGTGGCACTGAGCAGTCCGGTCCTTCGCCAACTGGCTCACCAAACGGTTTTTATCGACATTGATCCCGAACGGCACCGCCAGCGGATCGAAACGTATTACCGCTGGAAAGGAAAAGGAACCGCCGCGGTTGATGAAATTTACCAGCAAAGGCAGGCCGATGAGTACAGGCATATCGAAAAAGAATGTAAATTAGCCGACCACGTTGTAAAAAGCTTCTCATCATGATTATTTCCCGAACCCCTTTCCGGATCAGCTTCGTAGGTGGTGGCTCCGATATGGAAACCTTCTACAGCCGACATCAGGGGGCCGTACTGAGCACTTCCATCGACAAATACATGTACATTTCCTCGCATCGCTATTTCGATAAAAACACCATACAGGTTAAGTATTCGCAAACCGAAACCGTAACCCGTATCGACGACCTGAAACACCCGCTCCTGCGCGAAGCACTGCGGATGACAGGGATCAATGGCGGTATTGAAATCAGTTCCATTGCCGACATTCCCTCGGGTACCGGAATGGGTTCGTCGTCATCGTTTACCGTGGGATTGTTGCATAACCTCCATGCCATAAACCGGCACTATGTTACTCACGATGAACTGGCTAAAAGCGCCTGCGAAATTGAAATTGACATTGTGAAGGAACCCATCGGGAAACAGGATCAGTACGCAGCCGCTTTCGGAGGGTTAAATATCATTTACTTCAATCAGGATGGCAGCGTGAAGGTAGAACCACTTTACATTAAAAAGGAGGTATACTGCGCGCTGGAAGAAAACCTGATTATGTTCTACGTGGGCAACCAGCGCAAGGCTTCCGATATTCTTTCGGAACAAAAAAGAAATGCCTCACAGGAAGAAAAATTCCAGGTACTCAAACAAATGGTCGGGTTGGTTCCCGAGCTGCGCGATGCGTTGTATGCCGAGCGTTTGGGCGACTTCGGCAAACTGCTTCACGAAAACTGGATACTGAAACAAAAACTGGCTTCGAAGATAAGCAATTCCGAAATTGACGACATTTACCAGACCGGGCTGAAAAACGGTGCCATAGGCGGTAAACTGCTGGGAGCCGGCGGGGGCGGTTTTATGCTTTTTTATTGCGAGAAGGAAAAGCAAGCCCGTCTGAAACAAGCCCTCTACCCATACGAAACTTTTGACTTTAATTTTGAACGCGATGGTTCAAAAATAATCTACTTTGCCGATGAATACCGTTAGTCCGTATACCCACTATTTTGAACGCCTGAAGTCTACACTGGATCAGCTGGACATTGTCAAAATTGAGCAGGCAGTAGATGTTCTTCTGCAATGCCGCGAAGATGGCGGTACCATGTATATTTTCGGGAACGGGGGCAGTGCCGCAAACTCGTCGCATATTGCCGGCGATTTCCTGAAAGGCATTTCATTTGGTATGGAGAAACGCTTTAAAACCCACTGTCTTAACGATAATATTGCCGGTACCACAGCCATAACAAACGACCTGTCGTACGACGAAATTTTTATTGAACAACTCAAAACCTACCTCGATCCGGGCGATGTGGTTATAGGTATCTCCGGAAGCGGAAATTCCGAGAATGTGGTAAAAGCCGTAAAATGGGCTCGTGAGCATGGTGCCAAAACCATTGGTTTAACCGGTTATAAGGGCGGCCGCCTGCACACTACAGCCGAAGTAGGTATCAATGTGCCGGTTATGGATATGGAAGTTACCGAAGATGTACATACCATAATTTTTCATGCCATTAAGCAGGAGATCAACCGGCGTATTAAGGGCAACGATTTTTCGATGGGAACGGCGTACGATGAGAGGATAAAGTAGAATAAAAGGTAAAAATAAGAGATGGGAACTCCCGCTATCGCTTACTAACTGCCGAGTACTCTGTACTTATGAAACATCAAAGATACAAGGAGAAAATCCAAAGTGGGAGGTGGTTGCGGGGTGAGTACTCGCGTTTCTCCGCGCTGCGAACATAGTGCCTGGTTGCTTTTAGGATCAAAGTTAAATCACCAAACTCCTCTTTCGTTCTAATGCTGAAAAGGATTCATTACCTTAGCGAAGGCAATAAGTACATAGTTTAATCTGTTTAACCTTACGATGCGCGCATTTATTACCGGCGGAGCCGGATTTATAGGAAGTAACCTGGCCGATCGCCTTCTGGCGGACGGGCACGAGGTGGTGGTATTCGATAATTTTAGTACCGGACAGCAGCAATTTGTAGAGCACAACCTGAACCGCCCAAATTACCAGCTTGTGGAAGGCGATGTACTGGAAAAAGCCCTACTGGCCAGCGCCATGCGCGATTGCGATATGGTATTTCATTTTCAGGCGAATGCCGATGTGCGCGGGGGCATGAAAAATACCCTCATCGATCTGGAGCAAAATATTATTGGCACCCACAACGTATTGGAGGCCATGAAGGTGAACGATGTTCAGAAAATTGCTTTTGCCAGCTCGGCTACGGTATACGGTGAGCCGGAACAAATTCCAACTCCCGAAGCCATCGCACCTGTGCAGACCTCGCTCTACGGTGCTTCCAAGTATTCGGCCGAAGCCCTGATACAGGCATATTGCGAGTACTTCGACTGGCAGAGTTACATTTTCCGTTTTGTGTCCTTTATGGGTCCCCGGTATACCCATGGCGTTATTTTCGATTTCATGCGAAAGCTCCGAATGGATCCCACAACGCTTCATATTCTGGGCGATGGCAGCCAACGGAAATCCTACCTGCATGTACACGATGGCATCCAGGCCATTCTTACGGCGGTTGAAAAGGCCAAGGATAAAACCAATATTTTCAACCTTGGAAATACCGAGTGGATCAATGTAGTCGATTTGGCCGATATCCTTTGCGAAACCCTGGAGTTGAAAGATGTGAAGTACACTTTTGAAGGCGGTGCCCGTGGATGGAAGGGCGACACCCCTTTTGTGCATTTGGATATTGCCCGCATTCGAGCACTGGGCTGGGAGCCTAGATACAGCGTGCACGATACCATTAAAGCCACCATACACTATCTGAAACAACACGAGGATTTGCTGTATGCCCGGAGTTAGCCGGGTGCATTTCTTCCCGGGCACGGTAAAAAACGGCAGCAAACCGATACACTCAGATACGCCAATTTCTGAAGCTTTACAGATAAAAGGGGCTGTTCCGTGGGTCGAAGCAGCCCCATAGTATCGGATGAACTTACAGGCTGAAGGTAAGGAGTTGCATTTTCGATGGGTCGTTGGATGTAAAACAGGGTACGAATAAGGTATTTGAGACTTCGTTATATTGGTAACCGGTTTTCGGATTCAGCATGTAATAGCCGGTTTTAGCGTTAGCAGAGGTTTCGTTACTGGTTAGGTTAATGGTGAATACCTCAGGTATAAAAAGGTTGGCAGCAGGGTAATGTACTACCTTCGATTCACCGTTCATAAAGGTTTGCAGGCTAAGAACAGAGGCAGCCGACTGATCGGATGCAACCGGGATCAGGAAACGCAGGTTTTGTTCATCGGACGAAATGAGGTCGAAATGAACCGGTTTGGCTATCGGAGGCAGGTTGTGCACGTATTGCTGTTGCATTTCCAGGGCTGAGTTGTAGCGAAGGCAGATAAATTCAGCGTAATATTTCAATTTGGGGACATCCAGGCTTGATGTTCCTGCCGGCACGTTCGGATTGTCAACCTCATACAACATTTGGCCCCAAATACAAATGTCGCCGTTATTTAGGCGGTTCAAACCTTGTACTTCGAACGATTCAGAGAAACCAAATTTGTAACCCGGCTCCGCATTAAAGGGGCTAAAAGCTTTGCGGTTTGCACCTGGATTTATTTCTCGGACGTAGGAGGCTTTCCGGGTCAACTTACCCAGATCTTCGGCGGTAATCAAGTTGCAGTGTGTCCCTTCTTTGTCAATGGTGATAAGACCAACTTTGAGCACGTCTTCAACCCGACTATTTACCATAACGGTAACATGCTCCGGCGTGCCAAATGCCACGTCAACATTGATAGTGTTGCGGTCAATGGTGCCCATTTTGCTTTCGCTCTGGAAGAAAAGTTTCCCATCGGCTGATAGGTACACCAGGTCGAACATACTGGGGTCGGGGCCATCCTTTTTGGTGGCTTTGCTAAAGATAAAAAGCCGGCCGATAGCGGTAGACAGGTCTTCTTCGTTGTACACGGTGATTCCATAATAAAACACCCGGGGGTATGCAAATTTTACGTTGAACTGCTCGGTAATTTCCTGATTGAAATTGTAGGTGATAAAATCATAATCTTTCAGGTGGTTCTTCTTGTTCTCCTTGTTTGCCAGATCGTTGTTGCCAAAAAAGGTGGTAACCAGTCCCTTATCGGAGTTGATCATGTACTGATGGCTAAAAGTATTGAGCTTTTTATTTACGTTGTAATTGGGGTGGCGGGGTTGAAATGCTACCAGATTGTCGCGGCCAAAGTACTCCAGGAACATAGGCAAATAGCTTTGTTCGTAACTGTTTACCGAAACCCATTCGGATGTGTAGCGCATGCGTTTTCTTGGGGCAAACAGGTCGGGATTTTTTGACTGGATTTCTTTGAGGGAACGGCTTTCAAATTTCTCGGACATGCCCAATTGGCCCACCTGCCAGGTTCCGCCTTGTGGAGTGTAGAATGCAGCGTCGCTTCCGGTGGATTCTCCGGCTGCATTGTAGGTGTAGGTCTGATACTCATTGAGCTTGGTAGTGGTTGCCCCCGCAATAAAAATTCCCTGTGAATTGAGGTGATAGGCATCGCGTTGATTGATCAGGGTCAGGGAAACGCCGCCATCGGAGGTGCCTGAGATACTGGCCAGGGTGAAGGGAACCGGCTTGGCCGGATTGTACAATACCTGTGCCGTACCTACCGATTGAAGGCTCAGGGCCAATAGTCCGGTCAGGGGCAAATGGAAAAATTTTTTCATTGTGTAAAATATTGGTTTCTTAAAAATAATGAAGAATGTGTTACCGCCTGGGTTAAGATTTGAACATCCACCAGCAGGTTGGAGGTTATCGTAAAAAACTAAGTGTTGAGTTACATGTGCGCTCTTGTGGGTAGAGAAAGAAAGGGTTTTATTACTCATTGAGTAATGATGATGAAGGATCAATTCAATCCTACATCAGGAATTTCTGATATGGCGGCCAATAATATAAAAGCAACCGCTCCCTTTCCGCGGCTGCATGTGTAATACGGGTATGTGAAGGGAATGAAAAGGATACCTGCAGGTACATTACAGCCCTCAACTGGAAAAGAGCCGGAAACTATTCGGAAGCGGTTTTGAACTTAGAAACCCTTTGCTCCGGGAGTATCGGTATCACTGGTTTCAAGTAACTTAAAAACAATGGGGAAAGTGAATCTCATGTCAACAGGCTGGTTAAATTATTTGCCGGGAACCCAAAGGGTATTGGCCAGTATAAAAACTCGCAAAGCTTCCTTTTGAAAGTCGGGGTGAGCTGCATTCAAGACCTTGACATCCTCAATAATTCCTTCCTTAGTAACGGTAAACTGAATGGCGACCCGGCCTTCGGAATTTATCCAAACAAGGTTTTCAGATTTCCCTCAATCTTGTTGTCATGGTAGGTGCAGAGCTGTTGTCTTGAACCATTTTTAGAGTACCCGCTGCAGATTCCGGTTTATCTCTTACATTTTGAGTTTTCGTACCACGTGGTGGATTTTACAGAATCGTTAGCATAGTATCTGGTTTCCAATACCTTCATTTGTGTCGAATCGAAACAGCGTAATTGGTACTATTGCCCAGTTACCCTGTTTGGTCTTATTCCCATCTCGGTCGAAAAAGGCAGTATCGTTAATTTGCGCGTAAGTATTTGCCAGCTGAACAGTTAACAGGATTATTGGAAAGTATAGTTTCAAGAGATTTTGTAAGTTGTATGATCCAATTTCTGATGTTGTTATACCGCATCGTGGGTTTTGAACCTGTGAACCTTGGTTGATATTGCCTGCAATGTGCTTCAATGAATGGTTGTAATACCATGCGATCGGATCAGGGTTTGAAAATAACTACCATAGGAATGCTGAAAGAGGATCATGGCTATGGTCTGAGCAAATAAAAAACCTTTCTTTCCATCGATTCCTGAAAAACCACAGGTTCGGTATAATAATCAGGAACATCGGTAATTTTTTCATGTTTCATCGTAAAAAAGTCTTTCGGAAAGTGCATAGCAACATTCTGGTCTGCACCTATGAAGCTGTTGGTAACCTGAAAATTCTTATAATAAGCGAATGCCCCATTGATAAAAGCAAGCGTAATCCTGTTTGCGGAGGGTTGCTCCCCCGAAAATATTTCGGTTGGGTTAGGGTCGGCATCACCGGTATGAAAGATGGTTTTGTTATGAACCGTAATTGCATAGGCAATATTTTCGATATCCCGGCACTTTTCATTCATATGAGCAAGTCGGTATCCCTTTACCTGCACACCATCGAGGTTTTCCGGCATAGACCAAAAGGTATCAGGTGTACACTTCAGAACTCTCGATTCAATATTCGCAAACTGATCCGTTTGCCTTTTTAATTCCTGAATCACCTGATTGGGGCCAATCAGCTTGCTTTGCTGATTATTCATCAGGAAATTTGCCATCAATCCCGGATCATAATGGTCAGAATGAACGTGGGTTACAAAAACATAGTCTATATTATCAAATGGTTCCACCCCATGGATCATTTTATTCAGTACAATGGAATCGGGAGTGGCGTACGCATTAAATCCCTCTGTAAAGATCCCGTCAATAATCATTTTTGAAGCATCCATTTCAATTAAAAAACCGCAGTTGGCAATATGGGTTACCACAATGGAATCCCTTTCGGCTGCCATTAGTGTAATCTGTAACAGAAGAAGACATGAAATTATAAGTCCTTTGGTCATTTTATGTGTATGGGTAGGTTTGTGTTCTTAAGGTTTATCCAACTAGCCGGCAAGGAAATTTTGCAGGTTGAAGCTTTAATTTAACAACCCAACAGGCTCTGATTTATTGTACTATGGATCAAAAATAAAACATTCCATTAAATAGCAGATAACTATTTGCCATTCAAACAAAACAGGGTCATTGCTAGGATAGCAGGGAACTATTCCCTGTAAACTATGCGGCCATCTGTCTTTTGGAAACAGATGGCCGCATTATGTTCATGGGAACAACCGGTTTATGCCTGTTGTTTGCGAATCAGGTTCAGTGCCGAACCAGCCTTAAACCATTCAATTTGGTTCTCGTTGTAAGTGTGCGCCACTTCAATAGTATCCTGACTGCCATCGGTATGGTGCAGCACCAGTTCCAGGTTCTTACCGGGAGCAAACCCGGTCAGCCCAAGCATGTCGATGGTGTCGTCCTCCCTGATCCGGTCGTAATCGGCCTTATTCACAAAGGTAAGTGCCAGCATGCCTTGTTTTTTCAGGTTGGTTTCGTGAATGCGGGCAAACGAACGAACCAAAACCGCTTTAACGCCCAATTGGCGAGGTTCCATGGCAGCATGTTCGCGAGAGGAACCTTCGCCATAGTTTTCGTCGCCCACCACCAGGGTGCCCACCTGCTGCGCTTTGTAAGCGCGGGCTGCGGCAGGAACTTCGGCATATTGACCAGTCAACTGGTTTTTTACCTTATTGGTTTCCTCATTGAAGAAGTTCACGGCGCCAATGAGCAGGTTGTTCGAAATATTATCGAGATGGCCGCGATATTTCAGCCAGGGGCCGGCCATGGATATGTGGTCGGTGGTACATTTGCCTTTAGCCTTAATCAACAGCTTCATTCCGGTGTAGTTCTTTCCATTCCAGGGTTCAAAAGGAGTGAGCAGTTGCAGGCGATCGGAAGTGGGAGAAACCAGTACCTCAACCCCGCTGCCATCGGTGGCAGGGGCCTGATATCCGGCATCTTTAACATCGAAACCCCGTGTTGGCAGTTCATCGCCGGCAGGGGGCGTAAGTTTAACCGCTGCACCGGCCTCATTAACCAGGGTATCGGTAAGCGGGTTGAACGTTAAGTCGCCGGCAATGGCCAGTGCGGTTACCAGCTCGGGCGACGCCACAAAAGCATAGGTATTGGGGTTGCCATCGGCACGTTTGGCAAAGTTGCGGTTAAAGGAGTGAACAATGGTATTTTTCTCTTTTTTATCGGCTCCCTCACGCGCCCACTGTCCAATACAGGGTCCACAGGCATTGGCAAACACTTTGCCTCCCAGCTTGTCAAAATCGGCGATATAACCATCGCGGTCGATGGTATAGCGTACCAGTTCTGACCCAGGGGTAATGCTGTATTCCGCTTTGGCCTTCAGATTCAAACGGGCCGCTTCGCGAGCAATAGAGGCTGCACGCGAAATATCTTCGTACGACGAGTTGGTGCAGGAACCAATGAGTCCCACTTCTACTTTGGTAGGCCAGCCATTTTTTTGAGCTTCTTCCTTCATTTTACTCACCGGAGTGGCTATATCGGGCGAGAACGGGCCATTCAGATGGGGCTCCAGTTCCGACAGGTTAATCTCAATCACCTGATCGAAGTACTTTTCCGGGTTGGCATATACCTCGGCATCGCCGGTGAGGTATTCCCTAATACCATTGGCCAGATCAGCAACCTCGGCACGTCCGGTGGCACGAAGGTATTTTTCCATGCTCTTATCGTATCCGAAGGTAGATGTGGTAGCTCCAATTTCAGCTCCCATATTACAAATGGTACCTTTACCGGTGCAGGAAAGGCTTTGCGCGCCCTCGCCGAAGTATTCCACTATACAACCGGTACCTCCTTTTACGGTAAGAATGCCGGCTACTTTCAGGATTACATCCTTTGGGGCTGCCCAGGCATTGAGTTTGCCGGTTAGTTTTATCCCAATCAGTTTGGGGAATTTCAGCTCCCAGGGCATGCCCACCATAACATCTACGGCATCGGCTCCTCCAACGCCAATGGCAATCATGCCCAACCCTCCGGCATTTACGGTATGGGAATCGGTACCAATCATCATTCCCCCGGGAAACGCATAATTTTCCAGCACTACCTGGTGAATGATCCCGGCACCGGGCTTCCAGAATCCCAGTCCATACTTATTGGCTACCGAACTTAGGAAGTTATACACCTCTTCGTTGGTTTTATTGGCTACGTTTAAATCCTGTGCAGCACCTGCTTTGGCCTGAATCAAATGATCGCAATGAACGGTAGAAGGAACGGCAGCACGGCTTTTCCCGGCTTGCATAAATTGCAGCAGCGCCATTTGGGCCGTAGCATCCTGCATGGCTACACGGTCGGGGTTGAAGTTAACATAATCGGCACCCCGCTTATACGGGCGGATAACAGGTTCCGACAGGTGAGCATACAATATCTTTTCGGCCAGAGTAAGGGCTTTGCCGGTATGTTTGCGGGCCTGTTCTACTTTCGAGGCATAACTGGCATATACCTGCCGGATCATTTCAAAATCGAATATCATGATTGTTTATTTTGGTTTCAAAAATTTGGGCGGGAAAGTTACGAAAATATTGGAAAAGTACGTAGGCCATGCCCCAATACACGCATGCCGTATAATAAACCACGAAGTACCGGGTGTGTTTAAAACGTTTTCTTAAACTGATTAAAAATTGTATATTTATTCCCGACTAACACGATCAATTACACGGTAGTTATGGAAAATCTCGTTTTAGAACGCACCTCGAATACGCCAGCGGTGTTTTTCGACCCGCATAAGGGAATGCTCCGTATTGAAGGCCGGTCCATACCCGAAAACCCCGGTGAATTTTACGACAGTTTGTTGACCTGGATACAGGAATACTTTAAGGCACCAGCCGAAAGCACCGAAGTAAATCTGAATCTGGAATATGTCAACAGTGGTTCGTCCAAATTTCTGCTAAGCATTTTTAAATTCATCCGCGAGCAATACAAAAAAGGGCACAAAGTAGTTTTCAACTGGTACTACGAGGAAGATGACGAGGCTATACTCGGGTTAGGCGAACACTATCAAACTTCGTTAAAAATGCCGTTTAATCTGGTGGAGTATATTTAAGTATCCCTCATGGAGCCCTTCAGAATTTACTCCTTACCCATACTTGCAACTTGATACCCAGTCAATCTCTATCGCTCTTCACTACTCAGATTTGATCTACAAAATCCTTACTATCCTAGGGCGTACTAAGCTTTTATAGCCGTAAGTGCTCAAATACCCCCGATTGAAATTGAGTACGAATATCACAATGATCAGTTCATAAGACTTTTATTGGGGTGACCCATAAATAAATGAATTACACGTAACGCAAGATTTCACTTTATTAGTGAATTTAAAGGCTTCACGCCCTATACCCTATGCATAAACTATTCATCATGGAAGAACTTTTTTACTCAAGCTCATTCCCAACAATCCGGAATCGAGTACCAACTTTGGTTACGAATAGTTCGTTCGTGAAGGATGCTTGAACACAAATCCCGACACCTCAAATAGTTACCTTCTACCCTATAAACCAGGTAGCTCTATCCTATACGGTAGTGAATACCGGATAGCTTACAAACCATTCTGTCAGCACAAGATGGATATTTTGTTTTGGATGGGGAAGACACATTTTATTCCTCTCGAGGAAGTATTGTATCCGACATAGCTCCCAATAACCAAATTATCTTTGACCCTCTATACATACCATCTGATAACCCTGGTAAAAAATTCGGATTTATCATTAGGATTGTACTTTTAGCGCATATTATTCCTTTGAGGAGGTACGTATTAAAGAAGGCGATGATGTATTCCCCGGTCAGCCACTTGGTATTATCAAAAAGGAGTTTGATCAATACGCTCTCTATTTTAGAGGTGCAGATGTGGCTCTCGATGAAATTAAACACGATCTGACAACGGTACAAATTATCCCAAAATTTCGCACTCCGGATGGTATTACAAAGTTTTCAAATAGAACCGAGTATACCTCCGCATATCCGGATAGCGCCATCGCCCAGAAAATGAACAAGTTTCAGATTTAGAGGTGGAAGAAAAAACCGAACTAATTAAAATGAAAGTGTCCAAAAAGCACGTTCCAGTTTTAGAGTGGATAATGCACCCATCACTATTTCCGGAAAAAGCCCGTATTTCAACATCTCCCATTACAGGTTAACAAGGTTGAAATACGGCACGACCACTTTTTGGACACTCCCAATAGTTCTATTCCATGAGTTTATGGAACAGCTTGGTATAAATTACACTGCCATTAGTCAGCTTTAAGATGTACATTCCGTCTCTCAAATTGCTGACATCGTATCTGGTTTCGGTGGAAAGTGACAGCGTTTTCTCCTCCACCAGCATACCTTGAAGGTTATAGATGGCCAGCTCGTAATTCCCCGGTTCCATTCCTCTAATCTGTAAAGCACTTTTAACCGGATTCGGAAATACGCGAATGTTTTCTGAAGCATGAGCGGTCATCGCGTCAATTACTTCAACGCTGTCGGGTTGGTTTTCAATTTGGATGGGCCAAACCCCGTTCACCACCACGCTGCTTTCATCGGTATGATTAAATGAAATCCAAAGGAAGTAGAAATGACCTGGTGCCAATTCGGCGGTGAGGGGCATGCCTGTGAGCGCTATGGACGCACTTGCCGTACCTGATTCCTGGCCAGCTACACTCACATCGGTAGCCGTATAATCATGCACTACACTCCAGTCGGCTGTAATTTCGCGCAACCAGAATTTAACTCCGGCAGGACCTACCACGTCACCGGTTTTAGCGGCAAAGCTGCAAGCTATTTCCAGATTTGTACCTATATAATGAGCCGTATTCAGGTAGTTGTTCACATTGTCAAAGGCAATCCAACCCGGTACGCTGGTAATTGCAGTTACATCGCAATAACCATATTTACCATTTGTAGCGGTGGCTTTTATCCGGGTTGTACCATCGGCAACTCCCGTTACCAAACCATTGGACACACTGGCTATAGCACTGGATTCCGAGCTCCACGAAATGGTCTGATCATCGGCATCAACTGGCAGTATTTCATAGGATAGCTGTAGGGTGCTCCCAACAACTACCGAAGCTCCAGCCGGTGATACCACCACCGAGTCAACCAATACATCCACCCGGTTAGCTACAACCTCAACCTGGCATTGGGCGGTATAATTCCCACTCACGGTAGTAGCGCTCACGCTGGCAGTGCCAACTGCCTGTCCGGTGATGTTTCCATCTGCATCAACGGTTACCACGGCCTCGTTCGATGATTCCCATACCACACGCTTATCGATTGCTTCCGAAGGAAGAACATTGGCCGTAAGCACGCGCAACTGACCTACTCCCAGGCTCACAGTGGAAGGATAAATGGACACCCCGCTCACGGCATCGCTCCGGTACAGCTCGGCGCTTAGTTCAAAGGTTTGCATGGTAACGGTGGTCACGTATCCACCAGCATCGGGAAAGCGCAGGACAACGGTATTGTTCTCGTTCAACAGATAGTAGGGAACGGGGATCTCCAGCACCCCAAAGAACTGGCCGCGATCTTCCTGATTGTCGCCACGGTAATTTTCGGGCACTGCAATTTGAACACCATTTAACATAATCTGGGGTTGAAGAGATCGGCCATGAGCCCTACCCAGGCCGACGCGCAGTATTGCTTCGCCCAAGGATCCAACGTTTGCCCCATTGATATGGAAGGTAATATTGGTATTGGCTGAAATGGATTGTAAATACGTATCGGAATACAGCTTCTCTTCGGTCATGGTTTCGTCGATGGCAACCACCGATGGGTAGGTGTATTCAAGGATATAGGTCCCCTCTCTTGGCAGGGTCAGTTCATCCGGTGCTTCGGTCAGAATAACCTCACTAAATACGGCCGAATCGACCGCACGGGACAAACCCGTGCCGTACAACTGGCGCACTTTAATCGAGCCAGGAGCCTCGGCAACTCCAGCGATGTGCAAACCAACCGTGTGGGTCTCAAAATCGAGGCTGTTAATAATAACGTAAGCCTTATTCCCATTAACATACGCATCGGTCAAAATATCAGGATTGGTGGCTCTGGATTCGACACGTGTTCCCTTTACATCGGACCAAAGCTGATAAGTTTTCACCAAATCGGTATAAACCCAGTTCCCGGTAACGCTTGCCGGTTCGTTCTTGTGACGGAATAGCCGGGAACCCCAAACGGTTTCCGGAGTAGTTCCCGTCCACGAACCTTTCAGCATGACATAATTGATGGTTTTAAGCATAATATTCGCTCGTTCCATAAATTGAAGCATCATGGAGTTGACCGATTTCAGTTGCAATAGATCGTGATAATGCGACCAGGGCAAACCGGATCCCTCATGGTCGGCCGCACCGAATTCGGAAATAACGAATGGCTTTTGGTAGCCGTATTTGAGGTAGGTGTACTGCTCTATCATGTCGAAAGTCCCTTCCATGTTACTTCCCTTTTGGTACACTTCCCTGCCGTTAAATTCGGGCGCATCGTAGATATGGATCGACCAGAAGTCCATTTCATCGCCGGCAATATCAATAAATTGTTTCCAACGATTCCAACGACCAAAATTTTCTTCTTCGAAATTGCAAAATGCCGTTACATATCCACCCACCAATGCTTGCGGATTGTAAAAATGCACTTGTTGTGCAACGGTTCTATGAAAGCGGTGCAATTGTTCGAAAGTCAAACTATGATACCACTCGCTGGCACTATAATCAAAAAGCGGCCACATAGGTTCGTTCACTATTTCGATGTACTTTGGAGCTGGGGGGCCTGTAAGGCCACCCGTTCCATAGGCATCGCGTATAAACCGGCCATAAAACTCTCCCGAGGCCGTGCCGAACGGCTGTTCCTCGGTATCGGTTTGCGAAAAGGACCAACCCAAATTGGTTCGATCCCCCACCGGCATAAAAGGGAAATCGAGATTGCAGAGAATTTCATCATCGCGCCATTCGTAAGCATGCCAGCGGGTAGTCGCGGCATAGGTATTCTTAATGGATGTTCCCACACTGGCAATACTGCTGGGCGAAGCAAAACCTGCACGTGCGGGATCTTGCGTAATCTGATTGTTCAAAGGCCCATTAACATTGTGCGTGGTACGGCCCAAATACACATCGTAACCAGTCAAAAAATCGGCACGGGCATCGCCCACCTCGTTCGTCCCGTTCTCCCAATCGGGTTCACGAGCATCGGCATGTATATTTACAAATTTTCTTCGGTCGAACTTGGTTACCGTATCCAGCTTATGCTGGACATTCAGGTTCACATCGACAAAAACATCCTGGGCATAAACGCCTGTGAGGATTCCAAAAAGCAAACTGAAGAGTACGTAATTTTTTCTCATTAATTTTTCCTTTTGATGAAACGAACAATATGTGAACGACCCTTATTAAAGTCATTACACGTATCAATAGCAAGCACCAATCTACTAAAGAATTCACATATACTGGCCTCACTGTCCCCAACAGGTTAACATTGAGCAAACCAAATGAAGGCAGGTTGTGGCCCCGGCCCTTTAACCTTTCCGGACGGCGATTTCCAACAGAACCGGTACGCTGCGTAAAAGTATCATTTTAAGCCAGACAATGATAGTCATCTCGAAGTTAAACGAGTATATACTTTTTCTCTACACGCCCCGATTATACTATCCTATCATGTACCCTAATATCGGATTAAGTTATTTACCGGGTGTTCGGTACCATTAAAAACAGGCACACCTTGCCGGACGTGTAGAACCCCAGGCGGTGCCTGAAAGAAACATGACTGGATCCAATTCTGTCCCGGATCGCACAAACTACCGACCAAAAAAGCCCACTTTACCCTCCTGGCACCTTGCCCGTTTGGTCATGCTTTGGGTTGAACTAACCACTCTTCCTGCCTAATTTCCAGGTAATTTTCGACCCCGAAACCGTTATCATATTCTTCCTTTTTTATAAATTTAAAGGAACCAACGGCAATACCATGGCCAACGATGAACCGAGGATTGATGCGTATGAGTTAAAGCTCTTCAAATTTGTGATGGACAACTCCCCCGATAGCATCTATGTGTACGATATAGTGGAGCGTAAAAACATTTACAGCAACGAGGGTATTACAAAAATTTTAGGATATACTGTTAGCGAAATTCAGGAAATGGGAGAAAAGCTCATTCAGTTGCTAATGCACCCCGATGATTTTACCTCATACCTAACCCAAATTTTACCGAGATACCAAAAAGCGAAAGACAACGAATGGATTGAACACGAATACCGGATGAAATCCAGAACAGGGTATTGGCAATGGCTGCATTCCAGGGAAACTATATTTAAACGCACCCCCGAGGGAGATCCGTGTCAGATCTATGGAATAATCAGCGATATCACCCTGCAAAAAACGGTAAATACAAAGTTACAGGAGGCCGTAAAAAAGGCCGAAGAAAACGAACAGAAATACCGGAGCCTCTTTGCCTCCATGCAGGAAGGGGTTTACCTCCATGAAATGCTGTACGACCATGCCGGCCATGCCATAAACTACCGCATTATTGATGCCAACCCCATCTCCGAAAAATATTTGAATATCAAACGCGAAGTGGCTATAGGAAAAATTGCTACCGAACTTTTTGGAACCTCTGCAGCACCCTTTCTGGAGATCTATGCCCAGGTTGCCGAAACCGGCATACCGGTTTCTTTTGAGCAGTATTTTGAACCCATGGATAAACATTTCTTTATCTCGGTTTTTTCGCCCAAAAAGGGGCAGTTTGCCACCGCATTTATCGACATTACCAAGAGTAAGAACTATGAAAATGAACTGATTCAGGCAAAAGAAATGGCCGAGGAAAGCAACCGGTTAAAAACAGAGTTCCTGAATAATATGTCGCACGAGATACGGACTCCGATGAACGGAATTATGGGCTTCGCGGAGTTGTTGGACGATTCGGATGTTACTCCGGAACCCGTATCATACAGAATAGCGCTCAGCAGTTGCTCCACATCATCGACGATATTCTGGAAATATCGACCCTGTCCACCAGGCAGGTTAAAGTAGATAATACGGTCTTTTGTTTGAATGACCTGCTTATGGAATTATTTTCCGTTTTCAACCTGAAAGCCCAGGAAAGAAGCCTCCCGATTTACTTAAAAAAAGAGCTCCCGGATGCTCAATGCATGCTAAATACCGATAAAACAAAGCTGACCAAAATTTTAACGAATCTC
>QKEH01000146.1 GCA_003252385.1 Bacteroidota bacterium
CGTACCTGGCCCGATAAGTACGTTTTTACCTATCAGGGCGATGGCGATTTGGCCGCCATTGGCACAGCCGAAACCATTCATGCCTGCAACCGGGGTGAGAACATTACCATTCTTTTTATCAATAACGGTATTTACGGAATGACCGGTGGCCAGATGGCTCCCACCACACTGTTGGGTATGAAATCGGCTACCACCCCCAACGGGCGTACCTCTGAACTTATGGGGCATCCCTTAAAAATCACCGAATTGATTGCCCAGCTGCCGGGAACCTATTTTGTATCGCGTCAGGCCGTGCATACTCCGGCTCATGTCCGGAGAGCCAAAAAGGCCATAAAAATGGCGTTCGATAATCAGAAACTTAATAAAGGAACTTCTTTTGTGGAAATTGTAACCAATTGCAATTCCAATTGGAAACTGCCTCCGGTTCAGGCGAACGAATGGCTCGAAGAGCACATGTTGCCCGTTTACCCCTTGGGCGACTTGAAAATTGACGGTGAACCCGTAAAGAAATAAGCTTTCAGGTATGATGAATGAAGAAATAATTATTGCAGGTTTTGGAGGTCAGGGTATTCTGTCTCTGGGAAAATTTATGGCCTATTCGGGCATAATGCAAAATCTGGAAGTTAGCTGGATGCCCTCCTATGGACCCGAAATGCGCGGGGGTACCGCCAATGTTACCGTAATTTTGAGCGAAGAGCGCATTAGCTCGCCGATACTTACCATCTATACCTCCGGAATTATTCTCAACCAACAATCGATTGTGAAGTTTGAGCCAGCCATACAACCCGGAGGCATCCTGGTATACGAAACTAATGGTATAGCGCAACATCCCTCGCGGAACGACTTGTCGATATACAAAGTGGCAGCTACCGAGGAGGCTGTAAAAATGAGTTCGCCCCGGACGGTGAACATGATTATGCTGGGTGCCTATTTAAAGGTAAATCCCATTCTGAGTCTCGAAAATGTAGAGAAAGGACTGGAGAAATCGCTTCCCGAGCGCCATCATCATTTGATTTCCGTAAATATGGAGGCTCTGCGCCGTGGAATGGAGATTGTGCAGGCCGTATAGGGGATGGTTTCGGGGTATCCCGGACATAATTCTTTTAATTACCCCGGATGTTCAGTTCCAATGTATCAGCCACCAGGAGCGGCTGAACAGAGCCGTTACACGTATTGGGTAATACCGTTAATTTTAGGTTGCTTACAGTCGATGAAACTAGTTTGCGTCAGCTCGATGCAGATTACGCCTGCTGGGTCTTACCTGTTGAATTACTTTTTGGTGGCTGAGTCTGCTATTTTGGGGACGTATTCGATTTGATGAATGCACGTTTTCGGAACGCCAGTGGTTACCTTTCTTCTTCCGGTTTTCTTCTTTGTTGGATGAAATAGATTGTATCCGCCAATCGGCTGGGTAGTTACCGTCATGTGCGTTAGTAGTAATAATATCAAGCTGTTAAATGGTGTGTTTAAGGGTGGGAATGATCGTTATCATCGGATGCCGGTTGGGGTCATCGCTTTAGCGGGCTGATCCATATCTTCCCATGCTTTAATATCTCTCACCGGCTGATTTCCAACGGGGGTGGTGCTTTCGGCGTAAAATTGATCAGACACAAAGACCTAAAAAATGAAAGCACAAATTACCATAATGGCTCTTCTTCTTCTGGCCGCCCCAGCCAGTTTTGGAAAGAAGAATGCGGTTGCGTATGAGGAGCCTCATTACGCAATGGGCGTTGCCCAGGTGAACGCAGGAACCGGTCATGGCACAGGATACACCGTGAACGGTGGTGTGATCAAAGGAAGAAAATCGCTGGAAGTAGGTGTTATCTACAGCGAAAAGGAATCTAGAATTGCCGGAGGCGACTTTAAATACCGGGTGTTTTTAGGGAACCTCTACCGCATTGAGAATGATAATAAAATTTACTCGCCCTATCTGCAGTACAACCTGATGTACCAAAAGAGTACATCAACGGCCAATTCGGTAGTGGAACTGGGAGGCGAAAATTATGAAATACAGGACGAACCCGGCACGGTTGCCACCATGGGTCACTTTCTGGCATTCGGCAATAAAATTAAGGTGTTTGAACATGCTTTTGTTGACTCTTCCATTGGCTTAGGCATTTATCAGGGATCAATGGATCAGGTTAACGGTCCCGATACCTGGGGTGTTCATAATGGAAACAGTGGCATGACCTTCTCATTCAAAGTAGGCTTCGGATACCGGTTTAATTAAGATTTTGGGGTTTTTTTAGGATTTGTGAGTTTAGGTTAGAGGGTCTTCGCGAGAAGGCCCTTTTTTCAATTGGCGGAATTACCTGCTTTTTGGAAGTACATGGTACTTTTCGATGAAATCGTAAACAGGTTGCGGAAGAAAGTGACGGACATCTTTGCCAGATTTAAAGGCAGAGCGAATAAAACTTGAGGAAACTTCGATACGAGGTGCATCACGCAGCAGGGTAAGGTTGCTGTGAACCGAATAATCCACAGTGGCGCTTACATGCCGCGGATACACATACCGATGGTACTTCTTGCAAATAACATCCTGGTTTTTCCATTTGTGAAAGGTTTCCAACCCGTCTTCCCCCAGAATCAGGTGGAAGGTATACTCCGGATATTTCTCCGATAACCAAGCCAGCGTGTCAATGGTGTAGGAGGGTTGGGGCATCCGGAATTCGATATCGCAAACCCAGAACCGGGGATCGTCCTCGGTGGCAAGTTGCGCCATCTCGAGGCGCAAGTGGTCATTAATAAGGCTCGTTTTATCTTTAAGCGGGTTATGCGGACTGATGACAAACCAGATTTTGTCCAGGCTGGTAAACTCAACCAGGTAATTGGCCAATGCCAGATGCCCGATATGTATGGGGTTAAACGATCCGAAGAAGAGCCCGATATTCATCATCCGCAGGGGTGGTCAGGAGAACAGGAATGCATCCACCCGCTGAACAGCTTCAGCCAGGGCAAGATCCAGTTCACTGTTTTTTATACGTGCATCAAATTTTGAGGCATAGCTCAGTTCTAATTTCGCCTTATTCAGTCTTTTACGCAGGTTTTGTTCCGTTTCGGTATTCCGGGAGGTCAGGCGTTCTTCGAGTGCTTCTATTGAGGGCGGTTCGATAAACAGGGTCAGTGCGCGCTCCTTATAGCTTCTTTTAATGTTGATCCCCCCCATTACGTCGATATCGAAAATTACATTTTTTCCGCTGTTGAGTAGGTCTTCCACCTGCGATTTTAGGGTGCCGTAGTAATGGTTTGCGTAGACTTCTTCCCACTCCAGGAAAGCTTTTTCTTCAATTTTTGCTTTAAAAGAATCCACACTCAGAAAGTGGTAATCCTTACCATCGGTTTCCCCCTCGCGTATTTTCCGGCTGCAGGCCGAAACCGAAAAAGCCAGGTTGAACTTCTCAATTGCCAGCAGGTGCTTTGCTATGGTTGATTTACCGGCTCCCGAAGGGCCTGAAAGAATAATCAGTTTTCCGGACATAGTATCGTTGTTTTGTGTTCGTTTTACAGAACATTCATGAGTTGTTCCTTGATTTTTTCCAGTTCGTCCTTCATGGTCACTACCAACCTTTGAATATCGGAATGGTTGGCTTTGGATCCAATGGTATTAATTTCGCGTCCCATCTCCTGGGCAATAAAAGCCAGTTTTTTTCCTACTGCCTGGCTTTCGGAAACCACTTCCCTAAAGAAATTGCAATGATTGCTCAATCGAACTTTCTCTTCTGTAATATCCATCTTTTCCAGATAGTAGATCAGTTCCTGCTCAAATCGGTTCGTATCCAGGGTGTCCTTGTCGATGCTTTCTTCCAGGTTGTTTCGCAGCCGGGTGCGCATGTTCTCTGTGCGTTCCTTCTCAAAGGGTTCAATATCCTTCAGGAGAATCATAATTTGGCTGACCCGTTCCAGAATGTCTTTTTCCAGAGCCGCCCCTTCCTGGCTGCGGAAATCATTGATGCGATTCAAGGCTTCCCGGGTTTGCGACAATACAGACTCCCATTCCGATTCGTCAATCTCTTCCTTATCCATCTTCAGCGCATCGGGCAATCGCAGTATGGTTTGCAGTAAGGCTTCCTCACGGGAATCCAGTTCGCGTGCCAGGGCACTAAGTTGCTGGTAGTATTGCTTCACCACCGGAACATTAATCTTCGAGGTGCCCGAGATGTCGGTATTTTCGTAGGAAATGGTCAGTTCCACTTTACCACGTAACAGTTGTTGCGAAAGCAGATTGCGCAGTTCCAGATCCTTTTCGCGATACAGGTTCGGAAGGCGGGTGTAAATATCGAGCTGTTTACTATTGAGCGATTTGATTTCGATACTGATTATTTTGCCGCTCAGTTCGCAGGTGGCTTTTCCGAAGCCGGTCATGGATTGCATCATGCACGTTGTTTTTATAGAATTACGAATTTATCATGTAATTCCGGAAATTGAAATTTTAAACTAATCTTTCTGTTTAATTAGGGTTTTGGTCTTCCACTTTCCGGTACGGTAATACATATAGGAGAATATTGCTCCCGTAAGCCAGGCAATAGGTACGGATAACCAAATGCCCTTTTCGGCCAGGCTGCCTTGCAGCAGGGTGGGGAAATGAAGGCGGTCGCCCCATGAGCTGAAAGAGGCATAAAACCGGCCCGACAGCAGCGAAGCCAGAGGAATACGAATGATCCACAGCGAAAGTAGGGTAATGAACATGGGTACAATGGTGTCGCCTGCACCCCGCAGCACGCCGGTTAGTGAAAACATGATGCTAAACACAATATAGCACGACGAAACGATAATCAAATAGCTGCTGCCTACAGCAATTACATCGGGGTCTGGTGTAAAAAGACCCACCAGTTGCTGGCGGAAAAGGATGATGATGCAGGTAATGGCAATGCTTACCAGCGATGACATGCCCAGGGTGGCAATAAGACCCGAGCGTATACGATGAATTTTATTGGCTCCAATGTTTTGACCCACAAAAGTAGATAACGCCTGTCCGAAGTTCATGGCCGGAAGCATAGCCAGGCTGTCGATTCGTCCGGCTACCGAATAGGCTGCAATTACATTGGTTCCAAAACTATTTACAATACGGAACAAGGCAACCATGCCAAAGGATACAAAAGTTTGTTGTAGGCCCGATGGTATCCCGATTTTTACACTCTTCCAAAATATCTCCCAGTCAAAAACCAGCTCTTTCAGGCGCAGTTGTACCAATTTATGTGTACGGTTCAGGTAGAGTATGGCCGAAATAAACGCGCCACCGTGAGCCACTACCGTGGCCAGTGCAGCACCTTGTACTCCCATGCCCAGGTATTTGATAAAGAGAATATCCAGTCCGATATTGGCAATAGACGAAATAATCAGAAACACCAGCGGGGTCATCGAATCGCCCAGTCCCCGGAGAATGGATGCTGTACCGTTATATCCAAACAGAAACACGGTGCCCAGCAGAAAGGTGTTGAGGTACACTTTGGCGTCGGGGATAATTTCGGCCGGCAGATTGATCAGTTCAAAAATATGCCGGCTCAGGGTAATTCCCAGCGTGGTGATTACAATGGAAGCGAAGAAGATAAAAATGTACAGCGTATCAATGCTGCGACGGACTTTTTCGTAATCCTTGGCACCGAAAAATTGCGAGATAATAATGGTTCCGCCGGTAGCAATGCCAATTACAAAGGAAATCAGGGCAAAGATGATGGGAAACGAAGCCCCCACTGCAGCCAGGGCTTCCTTGCCAATGAGCTGACCCACAATAATGCTGTCAACAAAGTTGTAGGCTTGTTGAAATAAGTTGCCCACCAGCATGGGAACCGTGAATTTGAGGATATTTCCTCCTACCGATCCAACAGATAAATCCTTCATCCCAGAAAAAGGCAAAGGTGGTCAAATTGTTGCAGATGGCAAAATGTTTGTAAGTGTATGCAGAATGGAAATAAATAAGCTTCATTCTTTTCGTCTTATCCCGAAAATAAGTAACTTAATATATTGATAGTATTGGGTTTAGTATGCAAGGGTTAAAGGAAGGTTCTTTCGGCCAATATACGGATGTAGGCAGATCATTTGCAAAGTGCTACATTTGCGGCTAATTTTTTTGTGAGAAAAACGATTTCAAAATATAAAATGTAGAATCATGAAAATACATGAGAGTTCGAAGACCAAGATAATTGCAACCATGGGGCCGGCATGTGCTGAGGAAAGTAAATTGCGTGGGCTGATTTATGCAGGTATTGACATTTGCCGCTTGAACTTTTCGCATAGCAGTTACGATGAACATGCTGAAATGATTGAGCGTATTCATAAGATCAATGCCGAGTTGGGGTCGCATGTGGGCATACTTGCCGATTTGCAGGGGCCTAAAATCCGGCTGGGAATGATGGAAGATGGAGTGGTCATGCAGGAAGGAGATCAGTTGATTTTTACCAACGAGCTTTGTACCGGTAACCAGAAGAAGGTATACATCAGTTACCCCGATTTGCCCAGAGACGCCAAGGCTGGCGATATTATGCTGGTGGACGATGGAAAACTGAAATTTAAAGTGGTAAGTACCAACGGAACCAACGAAGTGGTTGCTGTAACCGTACACGGAGGGCCATTAAAATCGAAGAAGGGCGTTAACCTGCCTCATACCAAAATATCCATACCCAGCCTTACCGAAAAGGATCTGCGCGATGTGGAGTTTATTCTGGATCACGACCTGGATTGGATAGCTCTTTCCTTTGTGCGCTGGGCCAAAGACATCACCGACCTGCGCGAAATTATTAAAAAGAGGAACAAGAAGACTCTGATAGTGGCAAAAATTGAAAAACCCGAAGCCCTGGAAGAACTGGATGCCATTATTGAAGCATCCGATGCTGTTATGGTGGCACGTGGTGATTTGGGGGTGGAAGTGTCTTTTGAGAAAGTACCCTTTATACAGAAGCAGATTGTTGAGAAGTGCATCCGCAGATATACCCCGGTAATTATTGCTACCCAAATGCTGGAAAGTATGATTGAAAACTTCCGGCCAACACGTGCCGAGGCTAACGATGTGGGTAATGCCGTATTCGATTCGGCAGATACGGTTATGCTCAGTGGAGAAACATCGGTGGGGAAATTTCCCATAGAGGCCATTCAGAGTATGCAACGCATTATCGATTACGCAGAACCTTCGGCTTACGTTCAGAAATATAAAAACAAACCCGACCGGGAACGCCCTACGTTTATTCCCGATTCGGTATGTTACAATGCTTGTAAAATGGCCGACCAGGCCGAAGCCAAAGCCATAGTGGCCTTCGCAGCCATCCCTCAAACGGCATTTCGCTTAGCCAGCCATCGCCCCTCGGCTCCCATTTACATCTTTACTAACAATCACAACCTGGAGCGGCAGCTGTCTATGGCCTGGGGCGTACGCAGTTTTTTTGTGGCTACCGAACTAAAAACCGAGGAGGCATTCCGCTATTCTATTGATATTCTGAAAGAAAAAGGGCTGTTGTCCGATGGCGATACC
>QKEH01000116.1 GCA_003252385.1 Bacteroidota bacterium
GAATGGCACCATGGCTATAACCTGTAATCGCAATGCGGTGGGATCGTGGGAGAAGTTCCAGTTTTCGAAAGTGGGTACCGCCAACGGTCATGATGTGATCAGTATCAAAGGCAGCAACGGACGATACGTATCCTCCGAAAACGGCGCCTCAGCAATGACCTGCAACCGAACCGCTGCAGGTACCTGGGAAAAATTCGAACTCGTTCCGCTTGGAGGTAACTTGTACGCCCTAAAAGGAAATAACGGACGCTATGTAAGTTCCGAAAATGGCACCGCATCCATGACCTGTAATCGCACAGCAGTAGGCTCCTGGGAGAAATTCACAGTTAATTGGGACCAGAAGGAAGCGGAAGAAGCAGTGGTCATAAACCAAAATGGTGTGACACTTTACCCCAATCCGGTTCGGGATATAATGAATATTAGCATCCATAACGAATTACAACCCGGAGCTCAACTGCAAATATTCAACGAAACGGGTTCGCAGCTCAAAACCATGCCGCTTGAAATGAATGTGCAACAAATCAACGCCTCTGATCTTATCGAGGGCGCTTACATCCTCAGAATAATTAATGGAAGCCAGATAATTTCCGATCGATTTATTAAATTCTAACATCGCTAAATTCATTCGGCATACTGCGATCACACGGTATAACGAGTGAAAATACATGAGAGTCGTTAAAAACACAAGGCAATCTTGTGCCAGAATTATCGGGGTGCGAAGTTATTTCGCTCCCCGTTTTCTTTCCTAATAGTATAGGTTGCACAGTTCAATAATTCATTGTCTGGTAAAATAGTCCTGTGTGGTTTATATTCCATCTTGCAGTACGTCCGACACGGCTTCGCCTTATATCCCGGATTCCAGAGCTGCACTCAAAATCCCCCCCTGCAATTGATGTAGTTTCACACCCCATGCGGTACACCGAAGCGATTTATATTTGCCTCGAGTAATGAATTAATACAAAGCAACAATCACCAGATTTTATGCCTGTACATTGCGTATAAAAATATATAGTTTGTGTTTTCAACACTTGTTAGAGGTTGCAGGTGTTTGATGTTTGTAATGTGTCATTGGGGGCTTCGGTCCCCAATGTTTTTTAGAGCCTTTCGGTCTTAGAATCTCATACAAGCCTGGGGGTACAAGTCATTCTTTGAATTATTGAAGGAATTGTTTACATTGTACGCAGATCCTGATTCATAGTGCATTAAACCCCAGTGATACGTGTTTCACTACTGCATATTGTCAAAGGATGTGTAACTAATCTTTATCCTATGAAATATCTAGCAATTCTTTCGTTTTTAATTTTCCATATAACGGCTCAGGCAAACGATCCTGTAAGGGTAATTTATGGAAAAGTAACCTGTTTTAATACCTTCCCCATTCGTGGCGTGGAAATATCTTCCGCAAAATCGAAACAGGCCGTACGTTCCGATTCTGCTGGCGCTTTTGCTATTTTAGTACGAGATAAGAATGATGCCCTGGTTCTGAAAGCCAAAGGATTTCAGGCTGTTCGTTACAATGTATCAAAAAAGGACTCCGTAAATTTGAATATGATTTTTATTGACTCCAAGAAAAATGAGGAGATGGTAACCGCTTATGGCTATATCACGTCAAAAGAATTAACCTATGCCATGACGAACCTTACTGCGGAGAATAATGCTTTTCAGAATTACCTGGACATTTTCGATTGCATCACAGGAACCGTACCCGGCGTAGCGGTAAGCAGGCAAACCTCCCCACCCTCGGTAACCATACGAGGTGCGACCAGTATGTACGCATCGACCGAACCTTTGTACATTTTAAATGGCATGCCGACATCGGTGGATATAGTGGCTGCTATAAGCCCAATTAATGTCAAATCCATTAGTGTAATCAAGGATTCGGAAGCGGCTATCTACGGCTCACGCGGTGCTAATGGTGTTATTATCATTGAGCTTAAGTAGCATCAAACGATTGTTTAATAAAAAAACGAGGAACAAATTGTTCCTCGTTTTTATTTTGTAGAGATTAACCCTTAAGGTTTTTGACTATCTCTATCGATTCTCTGATTTTTTGTTCAATAAAGCCATAGTCCCCTTTGGCAATTACCTCGCTTGGAGTAAGTTGCGACCCCAAACCTACACAACAGGCACCTGCTTTCATCCAGGCTTCAATACTCTCCCTAGTTGGAGCCACGCCACCACTGGGCATAATATTCGTCCACGGACAGGGGCCTTTAATATTCTTAATGAATGCAGGGCCTCCCACTTCTCCACCAGGGAAAATTTTAGCAATTTCGCAGCCCAGCTCTTCGGCAAGGCTAATTTCCGAAAGAGTTCCACATCCAGGCATCCAGGCAATTTTACGCCGGTTGGCAATTTTGGCAATCTCGGGGTTTAAATTGGGCGAAACCAAAAAATTCGCTCCCAGCTGAATGTATAGCGCAGCGGTAGCCGGTTCAACAATGGAACCAACCCCCATAATCATTTCGGGGCATTCCTTGGCACACCACTTATTCACTTCGGCAAATACCTCATGGGCAAAATCGCCCCGATTGGTAAATTCGAACACCCGGGCACCGCCGTTGTATGCTGCTTTCACAACTTGCTTTACTATTTCAGCATTACTGTTATAATATAGAGGTACAATACCGGTATTCATAATGGTATTCAGTACGTCCATTCTTTTAAATCTAGCCATTTGTTTAAATTTTAGTTATTGGTATACTAGCGGCTCACACGTCCCGACGCATCGCCTTTCATGAGTTTTTCGACTTCTTCAAGACTAACCCTGTTGTAATCGGCGAAAATGGTGTGCTTCAAACACGATGCGGCTACAGCAAAGTTTAAAGCCGACTGAAGATCGCTTTCTCCATAGGTCAACAGGCCATAAATTAGTCCGCCCATAAAAGCATCTCCCCCTCCTACGCGATCCACAATATGAGTAATCTGATAGGTTGGCGATTTATAGAGTTTGGAACCATCAAACAACACGCTGCTCCAAGTATTGTGATTGGCGCTGACCGATCCGCGGAGTGTGGTAATCACTTTTTTAACTCTGGGGTATTCTGCCAGAATTTTTCGGGAAACTGAGAGATAGGCATCAGCATCAATGTGTCCTTTGGTAACATCCACCCCGTCGGGGTAAATCTGCAAGGCCATAGCGGCATCTTCTTCGTTGCCGAGCAGTACGTCGCAGCCCTTAACCAGAGAAGGCATCACCTCATATGCTGCCTTACCGTATTTCCAAAGCGCACCCCTATAATTAAGATCAACTGAAACGGTAATCCCTTTTTCGTTGGCTTTCTGAATAGCTTCCAGGCATACCTCAGCAGCACTCTCCGACAAAGCAGGGGTAATGCCACTCCAATGAAACCAGGATGCTCCTTCAAAAACGGTATCCCAATCGATCATGCCGCTTTTAATCTCAGCCATAGCAGAGTATGCCCTGTCGTAAATCACTTTGCTTCCGCGATTTACTGCACCAGTTTCCAGGTAGTACACTCCCATGCGGCTGCCCCCCAGGAGAATGGCCGAGGTATCCACCCCGAAACCACGTAATTCTCTGATACAGGCGTCGGCAATGTCGTTTTTCGGAAGCCGGGTGACGTACCTGGCTTCCAGCCCATAATTGACCAACGACACGGCCACACTTGCCTCAGCCCCCCCAAAACTGGTCAACAGGTGATTATCCTGTCCAAACCGGCTGTATCCGGGCGTGGTAAGACGAAGCATGATCTCGCCGAAAGTGACTATTTTGCCCATTTTGAGTTAAAGTTTAATGCTTCTAGCGATCCACACGGGCACTTCCTCCGCCCATTATTTTCTCAACTTCCGAGAGGGTAGCCATAGTGGTATCGCCTGGCGTAGTCATGGCAAGGGCACCATGTGCCGCTCCATATTCAACCGCTTTGGCTCCGTTATTGTATTCAAGGAATCCGTAGATCAGTCCGGAAGCAAAACTGTCCCCACCACCTACACGATCCATAATTTCCAGGTCGGGACGGTATTGTGCCTCGTGAATTTTACCATCGGAATAACATATTGCGCCCCAGGAATTGATGGTAGCCGATTTCACAGTACGCAGTGTAGTGGCTATCACTTTGAAATTAGGAAATTCTTTGATAGCATTATTAATCATGCTTTTATACCCACTCAAATCCAACTCCTTCAAATGAGCATCGTTTCCTTCCACTTCCAGTCCCAGACAGGCGGTAAAGTCCTCCTCGTTACCAATCATTACATCTACATACTTGGCAATTTCACGGTTCACTTGCTGAGCTTTCTTCTCACCGCCGATGGCCTTCCAAAGCGACGGGCGGTAGTTTAGGTCGTAAGATACAATAGTGCCATATTTTTTGGCAATTTTCACAGCTTCAATTACCGTTTCGGCAGTAGTTTCCGAAAGAGCCGCAAAGATTCCTCCGGTATGCATCCAGCGTACACCCAGCGTGCCAAAAATATATTCCCAGTCAATGTCGCCCGGTTTTAACTGCGATGCTGCGGTATTCCCACGATCCGAGACTCCTTTTGCTCCGCGGATACCGAAACCTCTTTCGGTAAAGTTCAATCCGTTACGCACTGTACGTCCGCAACCATCGTAAGGGAACCATTTTACAAATTGCGTATCTAACCCGCCTTGAAGCATAAAATCTTCAATAAGTGCGCCTACTTCATTGTCGGCCAAAGCAGTAATAATCGCAGTTTTTTTACCAAAACATCTTCTAAGCCCGCGCGATACGTTGTACTCACCGCCGCCTTCCCAGGCCTGAAACTGACGTGTGGTACGTATCCGACCCTCACCCGGATCTAAACGTAACATAACCTCACCCAGCGAAATACAATCGTAGGTACATTCCGAAGCCGGTTTAATATTTAATGTTGCCATCTTTAAATTGATTATATGAGTTACAAAATTTCCGCAAAATTACCCATTTTCCATGTATTAAAAAGGGACGAAATAAAATTAATGCCTTAAGGCCGGAGAATTTATTGATTTCTGATGTAGCAGTAAAAGTTGCAAAAATGAAACGCGAATGGTTCCGTCCTTCTAAGTTATCAAATTCAGGAATATTTTGCCCAATTTAAGCTCTTAAACCATTAGGCATATACCTTCCGCCAGAATCCTCGTGGTGATCATACGCGAAGGTTCCAATGAGGTATAAAAAAGAAAGCTTTTGGCAATGACTGCCAAAAGCTTCCATAATGCATTTATGTAGTAATTATTCCTTAGGCAATACTGTTGCCAAAGGCAATAATCACAACTCCCAGCACCATACCTGCCAAACCCAGATACAGCGCTGTTTTGGTTTTTGAGGAGGCTGTTGCCCACTCTTTGGTGGCAATTCCGGCGATCACTGCCACTACTACCGACATGGTATTAAAAATGGCATACCCAATAGTACCTCCCTTTTCTTTCAGCACAAAAGCAGAGTAGGCGAACAGAATAGAAGCCACAAAGTTAAGGATAGCCATCAAACCGGTCATGGAAATGTTTTTTCCCATTTCGGGAACGGCAAACGAACCCCAAAGCTTTTTACGGCTTATTTGAATAACGAAGTAAGGAACCACAAATAAGCCCCCAGAAACGTACACAATAAACATAGAGGTTACCGCCGTAAGCCAGCTTTCGTTTCCGGTATTCTGAATGGCAACAGCCACTGCTTCTTTACCAAACTCATTGGCAATATTGAAACCAGTGCATAGTAAACCACCTACAACGGCAATAATAATGCCGGTCACCATTGAAGAACCATTACCTTTTTCTTCTTTGCTTTCACCCTCGCGCAAAATCCCTGCACGGCCATTCATAATGATACCGACAAGAATCACCAGGATTCCAATGATAATGGTGGTTAATACATTGGAAGCCGGTAAACCATAAATGAAGAAGGGTAATAAAGAACCGATGAATACAATCGTTCCGATAAAAATAGAGAACCCTAAAGACAAGCCAATGTAGTCAATGGCTTTGCCCCATAACAACATCCCTATTCCCCAAAGGAAACTGGGCAGTAACATTTTTAGAAGAATTGGAGCACCTACGTTACTTAATACCATTCCAAAATCTTTAACCAGGGTAAAAGCAAGGATGGCCGGTACAATCCATAACAACAAAACGTAGGCAAGCCCCCAGGTATTTTCAAATTTGTAGTTCTTCACAAATTTACCGGGCATCGCCCAGAAACCGAGCATGGTACCTGCAAAAATCGCAAATAAAATTCCAATCATAGTGCGTTAATTTTAATAGTTAGTTCATACTAGTTTAGGTTGGTCTGTACTGCAGACCCAGGGTTGAAAGAAAAAAGATCAAAGTATGAAAACTTTGATCTTTTTTATAATAAGTTACCAGGAGAATTTAAAAACGGTGGTGCTTGAAAACTCCTCACCTGCTTCGGTATAGGTTTTTGGCGATCCCTCAATATTGGGGCCATTCTGGTAGCGTTGGGTTTCGCAGCAAAAGCCGCGGAACTGACCATAACGATCCCCGTTTTCTCGCTTTAAAGCATCTGAGGTATAGATACCGGTATACAGCAGCATGGCCGGCTCCGTAGTAGAAACTTCCAGTTTCCGGCCGCTTTCGGTATCTTCAATTTCGGCCACTTTTTTAAGTTTGAAATTGCTTTCGGTAAGATAGAAACTTTCGAAGCCTCCACCTTTTTCCTCATGCGCCTTTCCGATAAGTTTGCCTTTTTGAAGATCGTTTCCGGTACCCGTTACATCCAGAATTTTACCGGTTGCCGCACCGGTGGCATCACATTCTTGCATCTTACTTGTATATACAGTAGCCTTGTGTTTCAGAATACCGCTTTTAAAGCCCGACAAATTGAAATACGTATGATTGGTTAAGGTTAACGGAGTTTTTTTATCCGGTGTAGCTTTATATTCAACCTTTAACTCATTGTTATTATTAAGCGTAAATTGAACCACCACATTCACATTTCCCGGAAAACCTTCTTCCATGTCCTCACTTTTAACCTGAAAAGCCACCCCAACACTGTCCTTATTTTCAATAGCTTGAGCCGACCATACTTTTTTGTCGAAACCCACCAAACCTCCGTGAAGGTTGTTTTCGCCAACCATCTTGGCCAGTTGGTAGGTTTTTCCATCCAGGGTAAACTGCGCATTTTTTATCTGGCCGCAGTAACGCCCAACCGTGCAACCAAAATAAGGAGCATTGTTCTTGTAGTCGTCGGCAAAATACCCTTCAAAAGTATCAAATCCACAAGCAACACTTAAATATCCGGTAGATCCAACAGGTAGCGTAATATCGGTAATGGTGGCACCGTAGTTCATAATTTTAACGACCATGCCATGAGCATTGCGTAAGGTATACAGGTCAATATCCTGCCCCTGGAAAGAGCCGAATTTGGATTTTTTGAGTTCCATAGGTACTGATAGTTTGTATTAGTATTAGATTTTAATACCGCAATGTACTATAATTTCCTTTAAATGAAAGGCTACTTCTTATAGGGTGCCAGTTTTTGCCAGTTAAAAATTACACCAGTTCCCGGGGTGTCAGGGGCAACGGCGCGATTATTTTCAACCACCAGCGGGCGCGTGGTGTATTCATCAATGGGAAAACTATGCACTTCCAACCATCCGGAGTTAGGTTGTGAGGACACCAAACTTACATGCAGTTCCTGCATACCGTGCGAGCAAACCGGCAGATTATACTGTTGCGAAAGTTTGGCAGCCTTCAGCCAACCGGTAACACCACCACAATTCGAAGCATCAGGTTGTATAAACGATAGTTTTGCCTGGTCGAAAGCATATTCAAACTCGTGAATGGTATGTAGGTTTTCGCCCATAGCCAAAGGCATTCCGGTAGCATCGGCAATTTCGGCATAGCCCTTATAATTGTCCGGAATGGTAGGCTCTTCAAACCAGGTAATATCGTATTTTTTAAAAGCATTGGCAGCTTTAATGGCTTTTTCAACACTCATGGAATAGTTGGCGTCCACCATAAAGGTGATGTCGGGGCCAATCAACTTTCGTACTGCAGCAATCCGTTCAATATCTTCATCGAGGTTCTCGCGGCCAATTTTAATTTTTACAGCGTTGTATCCGGCTGCTAAATACCCTCGAATGTTACTCAGCAATTTTTCCAACGGAAAAAGCAGATCGATGCCTCCACAATAGGCTTTACAGGTATTACCATGCCCACCGGCCATTTTCCACAGGGGCAGTCCCATTTGCTTTCCACGAATGTCCCACAAGGCGATGTCCACCGTTGAAATCGCGAATGAGGCAATTCCTCCCCGTCCTACATAATGGATATGCCATTCCATCATATCGTAAAGTCGGTCAATTTGGCTAGCATCTTTACCCAAAAGGGCAGGGGTTAAATCGTGCTCAATCATTGCCTTTATGGCATATCCTCCTTTTCCTCCCGTGTAGGTATACCCTGTACCCTGATCACCGTTTTCGAGTTTGACCGTAGTGGTTATCAATTCAAAATGGGTATGTTCGCCATGTTTTGCATCGGTTAAAACCTCAGCCAGAGGCACATGGAACAATTGCGCTTCGATTTCAACTATTTTATTGCTCATTATTTTTGAATTATGTTTAGGACTTGAAATTTACGTAAAATGTTTTTTTCTCCAAATACTGTTCGAAACCGTATTTACCATCTTCGCCCCCGCTTCCACTCAGTTTATATCCGTTATGGAAGCCCTGGTGTTGTTCGCCGTGGCCGCGGTTAATATATATTTCGCCATATTCCAGCTCCATGTTTAGGCGAAGAATCTTCTTCATATCGTTGGTAAACACCATGGCCGCCAATCCATAAATACTATCATTGGCATAACCGACCACCTCCTCGAAGGTTTTAAACTTCAGAATGGGCAGGATGGGGCCAAAGCTTTCTTCGTGCACAATGGTCATGTTCTGGGTTACATTGGTAAGCACCGTAGGTTCGAACCAATATCCCTTTTCAAAAGCTTTGCCCTGGGGGCGTTGGCCACCGTACAGCAAGGTAGCCCCTTCTTTGAGCGCCTGCGCTACCATGTACTCCATGTGTTTAAGCTCGCCGGCATTAATTTTGGGGCCCATATCGCTTTGCGGGTCCATGGGGTCGCCCACCTTAAACGCCTTCACTTTTTTCATAAATTTTTCCATGAATTCATCGTAGATGGCTTCGTGCACGTAGGTACGTTCGTTACAGGTGCAAACCTGTCCGCAATTGTCGAAGCGCGAATGCAAGGCAGCATCCACGGCAGCATCCAGATCCGCATCTTCGAAAACTATAAAGGGTGCTTTACCTCCTAATTCCAGTTGCACATTGGCCAGGTTACCAGCCGCCGACCGAGCTATGGCTTGTCCAGTAGGTGTACTTCCGGTCATGGTCACCATTTTTGTAATGGGGTTTTGCACCAGATGGCTGCCCACATTGGGGCCATCGCCTGTAATAATATTCAGCACCCCGTCGGGGATGCCGGCTTTGCGGGCATAGTTTCCAAGTTCCAGGGTAGCCAGAGGGGTTTCCAGCGGAGGTTTAACTACAATGGAGTTGCCCGCCATCAGCGCCGGGCCAATTTTCCGTCCGGCCAGTGCCAGGGGAAAGTTCCATGCCGTAATAGCCACCACCACGCCTTTGGGAATTTTATGGATCCAGATGTGTTCATCAGGATTGTCGGAGGGTACTATGTCGCCTTCGATATGATGCGCCCATTCGCAAGCATATTCAAGAAAAGTAGAGGTTGCATCCACTTCGCCATAAGCCACTTTCAGGAGTTTACCCTGTTCCTGAACCAATAACTTTGCCAGATAATCACGATTCGCCCTTATTTCATCGGAAAATCGCTGAATGTATTCGGCCCGGGCGTGTGAGGGTATCCGTTTCCATTGTTTCTGAGCCTTTTCGGCTGCCTCCAATGCAAGCTGGGCATCCTGTATGGTTCCATCCTGCACTTGGGCTACCACTTCTTCGTTCGAAGGGTTGATTACTTCAATGGTTTTTTTACTGTTCGATTCGACCCACTGGCCGTAGATGAATTGTTTGTAAGTATGCACGTTAGCCATATTTATTATTTTTTTGGATCACCTTTTTGGGTGCGGGGGTTAACTAAAATCGCATAAAATGCGTAGCTCCAAAGCCAAAGAATTTGGTACGATTATACTTAAAACAAAAGCGGACTTTAAAAAGTTTAAAGTCCGCTTTAGGTATACTGTTTTGCTTAAACCTGGTTTTCGCCTTTTACGTAACCAAAGTTTGCTAAAATACCACCATCTACATACAGGATGTGGCCGTTAACAAAATCGGCAGCTTTCGAAGCCAGGAACAGAGCGGCGTTACCCACATCTTCGGGTTCGCCCCAACGGCCAGCAGGAGTACGGGTCATTACCAGGTCGTTGAACGGGTGACCTCCTACGCGGATAGGAGCGGTTTGATCGGTAGCAATGTAACCCGGACCAATGCCGTTAACCTGAACGTTATATTTTGCCCACTCGCAGGTCATGTTCTCTGTTAAAAGTTTCAGACCTCCTTTTGCAGCAGCGTAAGCCGATACGTTCTGACGACCGTATACGCTCATCATGGAACACATGTTGATGATTTTACCCTGACGACGTTGGATCATTCCGGGAGCTACACGTTTTGCAACAATGAAAGGTGCTACCAAATCCACATCCAGTACTTGTTCAAACTCGGAAAGTTTCAGGTCAAGGATAGGGATACGTTTAATAATCCCGGCATTGTTCACCAGAATATCAATCGAACCCACTTCCTTTTCAATCTGGCTAATTCCTCTGTTTACATCGTCTTCGCTGCAAACATTGAAGTTGATGGTGTACACATCAATTCCGTCTTTGGCGTATTCGGCTTTACAGGCAGCCAATTTTTCGTTATCGATATCGTTTACGCAAAGTTTTGCTCCGGCGCTGGCAAGGACTTTGCCACAGGCCATACCAATACCGTGTGTACCCCCAGTTACGAGCGCAACTTTACCGGACAGGTCGAATAATTTTTGTACGTTCATTTTATACTTTATTTTATTTATTGACAGTTAATTAGATATTTCATTCCTTCGGGATTGGTGTCGATTTCCTCGAACAGCTTTTGGATGTTATCCAGGGGTTCCACTTTGGTGATCACTTCCTGAACGGGAAGTTTGCCGTTGCTTACCAGGTCAATTGCTAATTCATAATCCTGAGCTTCGTATACGCGTGCACCAATCAGTTTCAATTCCTTCCAGAAGAAACGTTGCAAGTTAACCGGTTTGGGTTGCCCGTGAATGGCCACCATAACGATACGACCGCGGATACCTGCCACTTCGGTCATAACATCGAGGGCAGGTTGAACTCCGGCCACTTCGAATACCACATCGGCTAATGCACCGGCAGTTGCTTTATCGACGTATTCCACCAAATCCGTTTTGGCAGGGTTAACCACATCGAAGCCCAACTCCACAGCTTTTTTAATACGGATTTCGTTTACCTCCGAAATAATCACTTTGCCACCTAGTTGTTTGGCTACCATAGCCACCAACAAACCAATAGGGCCACCACCGAGTACAACGGCAGTTTCGCCTTTTTGAAGTCCGCTCATGCGTACATCGTGGCAAGCTACTGAAAGGGGCTCAATCAGAGCAGCCAGTTTCAGGTCGGTTTTATCCTGCAATTTGTGAATGGTAAAGGCGGGTACGTTCCAGTATTGCTGCATGGCACCCGGGCTGTCAATACCAATAAATTTAAGGTCTTTACAAATGTGGCTAAACCCTTTGTCCGATGGTTTCTCACCCCGGTTGTCCAAGGGGCGTACTACCACTTTTTCGCCCACTTTAATATTTGTGACCCCTTCGCCAATAGCATCAATAACTCCTGACATTTCATGACCGATAATCTGAGGTATTTTTACTCGTTTATCCATCATGCCGTGGTAGATGTGCACATCCGTACCACAAACGCCACAGTACGCCACTTTAATACGCACTTCGCCTTTCTGAGGGGCTTCTATTTCCTTCTCGATAACCGAAAAGGTCTTATTACCCTGGTAAACACTTGCTTTCATATTCGTAATATCTGTTCTTGTTTATACTAATGTTCTCGAACGGGTGTGGCTTTCAATACGCCCAACCCGGTTACGCAATGAAATACAAAGATACAAAAAAGCGATTACAGTATTGATGTGCCCAATTTGTTTATTCAACAACCCGGAGGAATTTAGATTTATAGGGATTTTTTCAACATTCCCCTCAAGGCAAATCCACGGAGTGGATAAATAACATTTCTTATCAACTGCTGTTTTTCAATGGGTTACCCCATAACAGAACGGCTGGTGCGAGGGTGAAATTCTGTATTTTGCTCAAATGTTGGCATAAAAAAACCACCAAAAATTTTGGTGGTTTTTTAATATGCACAATATGATCTTATCTGATCTCCATTACATATCCTTCAATACGATCGAGATAGAGCTCAAGATTTCCACTTCCAGGTTCAGCACTAGTGTTGTTAATACGGAAATGTATGTAAGGGGTATCGCCGAGGTAATGGAAGTATTTCAGTGCCCCAGGAACATCACGAGCGGGCGCATTTATCCACTCTCCCACGCGGCTAAAGGTCTCACCAAAGATACCCATCATCAATTCTCCGTTGTTAGGATTGGTAAAAGCATCTGATCCCATATAAATTCGAAGATCCGGCGGAGCATGAGTATCATCTGCAGGATTAGGTATAAAAGTTCCTGTTGAAACCACTTTATAGGTAAGGTAGAACAAATACCAGTTTCCATTCTCCATTGTGAAAGAGACATGATTTGAGTTGTTCCAGGCATCCGCATTTTGCAGGCCAAGAGCCATACCTCCTCCAGGAGCCAGGGTGACATGAAGACTATTATCCCCATCGGTGGCAGGGTCGCTCACTCCGTCACGCATTTCAAAGGTTCCTTGATTCCATGGAGAGCCCCATGGTGCGGCCAGCCAGAAATCGCCAGGAGCAGGTCCTTCGATATTCCAGTCGAAAGCGGTGTTCATGCCCTCGAAAATGTTTGTCTTATCAAAAGTAGCCAGCCGGTTGGTAAACGGTTTCATAGTCATATTATCCACCGTAATAAGCGTACTATCGGATTCGGCATTACCCATATTGGGTTCGTAGCTCAGTCTCACAAAATCGGTATTCATAATGGCCGTACTCAGTTTCAACCAAATCACGTTGGGTTGATTCTCGTCCTGATAGGCTTCCTGAATAGTTACCCCGCTAATTGCACCATACTCATAATCCTCCACGGTCAGGGTGAAGTATCCACCGGTTGCCAGGTTGGCATGCGGCGTCTTCATATCTCGGCTGAATACCAGTTTTAGCATATCACGTGAACCATCAACAAGAACCCCTTTCAGGGAATCCAATAAAACAGGGTCTTTCGACTCAATAACTTGTACCAGGTTTAAGTAACCAATAAAACCGTCGTCTCTGGTTATAGGATTGTACGCATGCATACCCACATGGAAGTTACCCATACTGCTAAATTTATACTCGAGGGTATCCAGTTGACTGGCAGTGTAGGTAAAACTTAAATCCGATTTTACCACATACCAGTCAGCAGTACCACCACCAGTAGAGCGGTTCATCAGACGCATGTAACGTCCTGCCCAAATTTGGTTGTAATACATTACCGTAGTGTCTCCTATGGCAATAGGACTCCAAATGGCCGAATCGCGTACCCGCTCCATATCGAAAGAAGCATGTACACTGTCGAAAATTACCACGCGAATTGTTGTATCGAAAGTAGTAGAACCAATTTGAGAGGTTCCTACGTACGCATCGCCACCGTATACCTGATGCAGGGGTACATCGTAAGTACCGGGGATATTGAAAGCCACCTTACATACTTGCAAGTCGCTGGTCAGGTCGTTGTCGGAGTCAATAATATCAACGGTACCTTCGTCAAAAGTCCAGGTGCGACTTTTAATGCCGCGCGAAAGATCTATCAGCGATACCGTATCGTGAATGATACTGGCCAGAGCAAAGTCACCAGCAGACGTGGTAATAAACAGGTGATTGGGCTCGCCCGTTGGGGCTTTATAATCTTTCTTACATGCCCACGAAAATACCAGGGACATGACGATGAGTAAGGAATATATATTTATTTTTTTCATAATTCTAATTTTAATTTTCTTTAAAATCATCCAATCGGCTTTCCTTTCACCTTAGAAACTATCATTTGCCTCGGTTTCAATGGCAGGTACCGGGAAATAATCATGTCCTTGCCCGGCACTGTTGGGGTCACCAGGGATGTAGTTTTGAACGGGAATCTGGAAATCAATACGAACGTGTTCGTTCAGGTAAAGGGGATAGCGTTTGGGGTTACCATCTGCAGGTATAGGAATAGTGGGGTCGGTAGCTGAAGTACCGAGCAGGGCTATCAGTTTTAATTCCTCTTCGCGACGGTCATTAAATACTTCCTGCACCATGCCCCAACGAACCAGGTCGTTCCAACGGTGACCTTCGAAACACAACTCCAGCGGACGCTCTACCATTTGAATATGGTGCAGTAACGCTTCCACCGAGGGAACCGATCTTGGATAGCGGCTCAAGCTGTTTGCAAACTTGGAAACATCGTACTTAGGAATATAACCTTTTGAGATGAACGATTGCAACGGGAAAGTACCAGCCCGTTCCCGAATAGCATCCACATAGGTTAATGCCTCCTGGAAAGCATCGGGATGATTCAGATTCAACACTGCCTCGGCATACATCAAATACACATCGGCTAAGCGGATGGCCCGCCAGTTGATACCGGTACGTGCATTCTCAGGTGAGGCAGCTTCGCGTTCCGCTTTGTACCAGCTGGTATATTTCTTAATTTTAGAACCCTGCCCAAAGTTTGGGTTCAGTTTTGCCACTATACCATCAGCACCGGTCGATAGAGAGTCTTCAAAATAAAATCCATCGCCATGTTCAATAGCCAGTGAAGCATAGGTGCGGTTTGACCGGGTACGGAGATCTGGTGCCACCAAATGCGGACGATATACACCTCCTACATATTGGTTGTGAACGTTATTCCTATCTATGGAGTCGGCCACAGTAAACATTTCCTGAAGCCAATAGGTACCCAGGTTGGTATTGTATCCTCCGGCATATAGTGCTGCATAAGGCGAAGCAATACTTTGGGCTTCTCCACCTGAATTGGCAAGAATATCATCGTGACGATCGCCAGCTACACCGGGATTCACCTGATCCGTAAAACCAATTTCGAAGATCGATTCGCTGTTGAATTCACCTTCTTCGGTAAAGTTGTCCATTTGATCTTCGGCCAAAGAATACAGACCCGATTGAATGACCTCATTCAGGTAGAATGCAGCGGAATCCCAAGCCCCCTGATGCAGGTAAATTTTACCCAACAAGGCCGTAGCAGCACCCCAGGTGGCACGTCCTAAGTCATCGCCAATCCAAGTGTCAGTAAGGTTTTGGCGAGCGTAATGCAAATCGGGATAAATTACCTGTTCGAGCACTTCAGTTCTTGAACTAAATGGTTTTCTCAAATCTTCCTCATTAATAGCCAATTGATCCTGAATTACGGCACCATTAAAGTTTTTCAGCAGTTCAAAGTATAAAAAGGCTCTGATGAAACGCGCCTGAGCTTTGATACTTGTTTTTTCATCGTTAGTAAAACCTTCTATGCTTTCTGCATCGGGTTCATCGATATAGTATAACACCTGATTGGCGCGGAAAATTCCGATGTACGGCTGCGACCAAAAGGCCTCAACATATTCGGTTGAGTTGGTCCACGTCATATTGCTGGCTGACAAATGAACAGAATACCAGTCTTCGGTACCGCACAAATCGCTTCGCATTACGCCAAAAGCCTGAGTGGTACCACTAATTGCAGGAAATTGAAGCCCGCTATACGCTGCGATAAGCCCGGCATTAAAATCCGCTTCGGTTTTCCAGAACTGATCAACCGTTAATACGTTCGGGTTGATCTGCTCCAGCTTGTCTTGGCAACTATTCAATACCGATATGAATAGTATGGCTAAAACTACGTTATATATTTTTCTCATTTTTACAAGTTTTTAAATTAGAAATCTACACGAACTCCGGCGAGGAATTTCCGACTGATTGGGTAACTTCCCCTGTCGATACCCCGGGTGGTAGAACCGTTACCACCTACTTCAGGGTCGTAACCTTCGTATTTGGTGAAAGTTAATGGATTGGTAGCATTCAGATACACTTCTACTTTATCCACTTTATCTTTAAACCACGATTTCGGTAAGGTATAGCCTAAGGTGACATTACGAACTCTCAAGAAGCTACCGTCCTCCAGGAAGTAGTCGGTACGAGAACGGAAGTTGTTATGCTCGCTGTTGATTCTCGATGCAGGAATATCAGAATCGGGGTTTTGCGGGGTCCACATGTAGTAAAGATCCTTATGGCGTCCACATCCGTATGCCCACATTTTGTTTCCGTTGAATACTTTATTTCCATAGAAGTAAACCAGTTGAACGCTCAGGCTGATTCCTTTGTAATCGGCATTAAATACCATACCTGCCTCAAACTTGGGGAATGGAGAGCCGGCATACTGACGGTCATCATCGTTGATAAGGCTGTCGCCATTCACATCAATATACTTCACATCGCCCATCTCGGCTAAAGGCATATAAGTACGAACTTGTTCCAGAGTGGCACTGTCTTTAATAATTCCGTCTGTCGGAATCAGGAAGAACGAACCAGCGGCGTATCCGGGTTTCATATAGGTAGTAATGTCCTGTTGTGGTTCACGCCATTGTGCAGGAACACTCTGGGTAATGGGTATCTCTTGCAGGTTATCCCCTAAACTGGTCACTTTATTGATGTTTTTGGTGAAGGTACCGCTGATAGTCAGTCCAAGTCCTTGTTGCGAAAGATACTTGTAACTAGAAGCCAACTCAATACCTTTATTTTCCATATCGCCTACGTTAGCAATCTTTGAATGGAATATGCCATTGTAGTCATGAGGCACAGTAGTTCCGGTTGACGGAGGCAGCACCACGCTTAGCAACATGTCTTCTTTGGTGTTCTGGTACAATTCCAAGTTAAAGGTGAATTTGTTATCGAACATAGCCAGATCCGCCCCAAAGTTACGGCTAATGTTAGTTTCCCAAACTACCTCGGGGTTGCCATAAGCTCTTTGCACCGATCCGGATGCAACATTATAGGTGGCTTCAGGTCCAAAAACATAATTTACGTTAGGATAGATATAGGCAGAATACAGATAGGGAGGGATGCCTTCGTTACCCACTTCACCGTAGCTAAGACGTAATTTCAGGTTATTAATAATGGCAATGGATTTCATAAAACTTTCTTCACTCATGTTCCATCCCACAGAAACGCCCGGGAAGTTGGCGAAACGATTGTTCTCGTTGAATTTGGAAGAACCATCGCGACGGAAACTGGCAGATACCAAATACCGTTCGGCATAGTTGTACTGACCGCGGGCAATAAATCCAAAAAGGGTGTTTACCGTCTCATTTCCACCAATGGAAACAGGCACTGATCCGGCATCAAAATTCGTCAGCTCGTTACTGCTGAAAGTTGATTTAATCGATTGGTCTGCAAGGAAATATGCTTCTTCATAAGTTTGACCTAATGTAAGGGTCATGCTGTGCGAACCAAACGACTTGTTATAGTTGGCCACCTGTTCAAACGTAGTTTTTGTATTAAGCTGGTATTCCTTGGTCAGCCTGGCATCAGGCCGTGATACCAAAGGATTGGGCTCCACAGCACCCTCTCCCCATATCAGAATTTTGGGCTCATGAAATTCCCGCAGGTAATTCTGGCTGTTGTATCCGATATTGATCTGATAGGTAAGACCGGAAAGAATCTCGTATTTCAAGTTAGTTGATAAACCATACGACCGGGTTTCACGAACATCGCTATTGATCAGCTCACGGGTTAGGTAACCTACGTGGTCAGGGTTTTGTCCGGAATAATGAACTTCTTCCCCAATTGCATCAATATCGCCCAGGGGATTACGGTAGGGGCCATTAAAAATAGCATATTCATAAACTGCGTAAGGTTCTTGTTGAGTAGATGAGTTTAAGGTGTTCATACTAATAAAAGCATCAAACTTTCCTTTTTTGTAGGTCGCATTCAAACGGGTAGTGAGTCGGTCGAATCCGGAATGAATCAAAACCCCTTCCTGCTCGTAGTAGTTCGTATTGAAACTGAAGGTCAGGTCTTTTTCTCCTCCTGACAAGGTCAGGTTGTGGGTTTGCATGGGGGCGTTATTGTTGGAAACCGCTTCCACAAAATCGGTGTTATTATCCAATGCATCGGGATTGTAACGAAGAATAGTAGAATGCAGGGCATTACCTAATTGACGTTGTTCATCTACATAAATATGTTCAGCAGTATTCATCAATGGAGTACCAGAGGTAATATTTTGGAAACCATATTGCGAAGACAAGCTCACCTTGGTTGTTCCTGCTTTACCGCGCTTGGTAGTAATAAGAATTACCCCGTTGGAAGCACGTGTACCGTAAATAGCAGCAGCAGCACCGTCTTTCAGAATGTCCACTGAAGCAATGTCTTCAGCAGCAATGCTCGGGCTGGTATTGTAGGTTAAACCTTTCTCCTGATAGCTGCCTGAATAAGGAATACCATCAATAACGTATAACGGAGTAGAAGCACTGGAGATAGATCCCAAACCACGAATCTGAACGTTGGCAGCAGCACCGGGGCGTCCACTGGCTTCAGTAACGTTCACACCGGCCACTTGGCCCTGTAGCGATTTGGTGAAATCAGAAACCGCAACTTTATTCAGGTCGTCCGTCTTAACGGAAGCCACAGCTCCGGTTACTTCCTTCTTCTTCTGAGTACCATAACCAATTACCACAATCTGCTCCAATTCGGTAAGGTCGGGCATCAGTTTTACGCTCAGGGAAGTTTGTCCGCTGATTGCAATTTCCTCGGCCAGATACCCTACGTACGACACCACAACGGTTTGTCCATCAGCAACGTTGAGTTGGAATTTACCATCCAGGTCGGTGATGGTACCGGTAGATGTACCTTTAATAATAACAGAAGTACCTGGTAATGGCTCGCTGGTGCTCTCGTCCATTACAGTACCTGTCAAGAGTCGATCTTGGGCGAATAGCTGATTCCCCAATAAAGAAGTCAGAAAGACTGCAAGCATCAACAGCCTCTGAAGGTTAGTTCTCTTTTTTTTCATAAAAATAGGTTTTCATTATTAGTTAGGTCAATATATTAAAATACCATCCTCTTACTACGTATTAATACATATAACCCGTTCGTCGTTCAAGACAGCCACATCGCGGGTTTCACGTACAAAAAAAGTTATTAAATGTTAAAAAGTGTGTTAAATAACTGCACGAAATTACTTTTTTTGTTCAGAAATGCAAGAGTGTTTGCCAGAATTCATGGGGTGTGTTTGAGAACAAAAGGGGTATTTTGAAAACCTTAACCGAGTGTTTTTTGAAAACAACCTCCAAATACTATCTTTGCTTTTGCAACAAAACAAAGGCAGTAAAATTCTGACAGGTAGCCATTTCATGAAGGTTCAACAAAAAAAACGTCCACCAACATACCCATTCGCTAAAATTTGGATGCTGGCATTACTATGGGGACTTTTATGCCTGATCAACCTGAAAGCCAATGAACCGTGGTACCGAATACGGCAGTTGGATAACCTGCCCCAGAATGATGTAAGTTGTATTTATCGCGACAGCAAAGGATTTGTTTGGATTGGCACCTTGGATGGTTTGCATCGCTACGATGGTTATGCCTATAAAACCTATCGGATTGATGAGGACAAGAATTCCATCAGTAGTAATATGGTGATTGCAGTGGATGAGGATAGTCAGGGACATATTTGGATTGGGACTTATGGTAAGGGAATCTGCATGCTCAACCCCGAAAACGACCGTTTTATCCGGTATTCTACTACTTCCGATTCGCTGCACCGCCTCCCCAGCGATGATGTTACCTGCATGATAGTAGACTCCAAAGATGTAATATGGATGGGCAACTGGTATGGAGCTTATCGGATATGGCCTAACCAGAATTCCTACACTCTCAAAGAGGTAGTCACCCTTCCATTGGGAGAACTGTCGGATAGTTCGGGCTTGTTCGAAATAAAAACTATTCACGAAGATCAGAGCCATGTGTTATGGATTGGCTCCAACCTGAACCTAATACGTGTATCCAATCCACACAGCTCGGTCGAAAATCTGGATTTCCATGCCGATCCGAATAACTCAGAGGTACTTTGCAACTATCCAAGCGGCATACTTGTTGGAGGTCAGCAACTTATTAGCTATAGTACGCATCTTACTGCTACGAACTGGGAGTCAAGCCGGAATGTAATTTCCAATATTCGTTCAAGTGCCTTACTCTATCTCGATAGCGCCCTGTGGGTAGGCAACCGATCCGGCCTTCAATTTTTCCATTGGACCGGTACAGAATGGGCATACAAAGGATCTTATAAAAAAGATGATTTGGAAAATGGCCTTGCCAGTAACATTATTACCACCATTATTTCCGATCATACCGGTAAATTGTGGATTGGCACCCGGGGTGGCGGGGTGAGTACCATTAGGTTGAATCCCAAAAAAATTGAGCACTACAAACATACCATCCAGGCCGGATCCATTGCCGACAATCTGATCCGCTGTATCTATGAGGATAGCGATAAAAACCTGTGGATTGGCAGCGAAGAAGGGGGGATTAGTTTGCTTCGATCATCTAAAGCCAACGCCTACCAAAACGGGTTCCAACACCTTACAGTGAGCGATAATATTAATGGGAACCGGGTGTATTGCATTGGCGAGATGAAAACTCCCAAAGCTAAACAGCAGAGCAGTTTGTTGTGGATGGGAACTAGCTATCCAACCCATCTGGTTGCCATGGATCCAAAAACCTTACGGGTGAAAAAACAGCCCCAATGGATTGATCGGATCGGATTTGTGTATGCCATAGCCATCCAGAACGACTCCACACTTTGGGTGGGCACCTATGGAGAAGGGTTATGGCGCTTTCATGTCAATGCTGAAGGAGATATTGTCCGCTACCGGCATTTTTCCAGAGAAATACAACCCAATTGCCAACTAAGTTCTTCCATTATCCGAAGTCTTCTGTTCGATAGTAAGGGCTGCCTTTGGATTGGCACTGACAAAGGTTTGAACCGCATACACCCAAAGGAATTGGACAGCAAGATGCCCAGTTTTCAGGTTTTTGAAATGGGAGAAAAACCGGAAAACCTCGATTTTGATTACATACTGCAGGTTTTTGAGGACCGCCATAAAAAGATATGGATCGGAACTATGGGCGGCGGACTTCTGGAGTTTAAGGAAGATCCCTCATCAGAAAACTGGAGCTTTACACCCGTGACTACTAAAAATGGTTTGCCCAACAACTCCATTAAGTCTATTCTCGAAGACCATCAGGGAAACCTTTGGCTGTCGAGTAACCGGGGATTAAGCCGCTTTGATCCCCATTCCCGTTCCATTGTGAATTACGATATTGAAGATGGTTTGCAGGATAATGAATTCAGCGAAATTTGTGCTTGTAAACGAGCCAATGGGCAACTGCTTTTTGGGGGTATCAACGGCTTTAATGCCTTCTATCCGGAAGAAATTGAGCGAGACACCATCAAACCCAAACTATTCTTTACCGATTTCTATATTCTTAACCAATTGGTACACCCGGGTGATATAATCAATAAACGCGTAGTACTTGAGAAAACCATTGAATACACAAAAACCATACGCTTAAAATATAAAGAGAATAGTTTTTCGATTGGTTTTGTAGCTCTTCAACTCAATGCCCCACAGAAGAACAACTATCAGTATCAACTGGAAGGGTTTGACAAACAATGGTACTCGGCAAGTTCAAGCCACCGCATGGCCAAGTACACCAACATCCCCAGCGGAAAGTACATTTTCAAAGTTAACGGATCGAACTGCGATAATATCTGGGCCGACCAGCCGATTCAGATCACAATACGCATTGCTCCCCCACCCTACCGAAATATCTGGGCTATCAGTGGCTATTCTGTACTCGTATCTCTGCTCTTATTCTCTCTGAATAAGATGTACCGCTTCAATATGGCGCGAAAACAAGAGCTCCTGATCTCCAAAATAGAAAAGGAGAATATCGAATCCGTATCGCTTATGAAATTGCAGTTCTTTACCAATATATCGCATGAATTCCGAACCCCTCTTACCCTGATTGATGCACCTTTGGAGCGTTTGATCCAACTCAACAAGTCCCTCTCCCAAAACGAACGGATGCAGAACTACCGCCTGATTCGCCAGAATGTGAATGTGATGCTCCGTCTGATCAATCAGCTCATGGATTTCAGACGTTTGGAACGCGATAAAATGAAATTAAATGCCCGCTTCAGAGAACTCAACTCATTTGTACAAGCCATTTATCAATCGTTTGAACCCTGGGCACATAAGAAAGAAATACAGTTCGATTTCAAACCCAATTTTCATGCCTTAAATATGTGGTTTGACCCCGATAAGATTGAGAAAGTACTCTACAACCTTTTATCCAACGCCATTAAGTTTACTCCCCGCCATGGCCGGGTAGAATTATTGATAATTAAAGATGATTTGACCAATTCAGCGGTAGTAAGTGTTAAAGATACGGGGGTGGGTATTGCCGAAGATGAACAGGAGCATATCTTTGAACGGTACTACCAACCCAGCAAAAAGTACACGCAATCCTTCGGAGGCACAGGTATCGGATTGGCCCTATCCAAGGGATTAGTTGAAATCCACCATGGAAGCATACAATTCTCCAGTACCAAAGGAGAAGGAAGCACCTTTACCGTTTCTCTTCCACTTGGGGATGCCCACTTGCTTCCGGAAGAAAAAATTATAGACGACCCCGCCACCCTGCAAGAAATAACAACCCCCATTATATCGGATGGCGTACCGGCTATTGAAGCGGATGAGTATTTAAAATCGAACCACCAACGGTTTCATTTGCTCATTGTGGAAGACAATATCGATCTGCTTCATTTTATGGTCGGATACTTTGAAAACTATTTTCAGGTACATTCCGCAGAGAACGGACGAATTGCATTGGACATGTGCAAAGAAATCGTTCCCGACATCATTGTTAGTGATGTAATGATGCCCGAGATGGACGGAATCGATTTCTGTGAGAAGATCAGGGAAAACGAAGAACTTAGTCATATCCCCATCATACTGCTCACCGCAAAAAACACCAATGCCTCTCAAATTGAAGGTTTTAAAACCGGTGCCGATGCCTATCTCATGAAACCGTTCAATGCCGAAGTTCTTAAAGCCCGGATCGTCTCACTGATTAAGAACCGGTTGCAACTTCGCATGAAGTTCGAAAAAGAAGTACACATTCATCCCGACACCGTTGGAAACACCCCGTCGGACACTCGCTTTTTAGAAGGTATCATTCATCTGATTGAAAAGAATCTTTCCGATTCGGGTTTTAACGTCGAAAAATTAGCCGACCAATACGGGGTATCCCGTATTTATATCAACCGAAAAATTAAAGCCATTACCGGCGAAACCTCGAATCATTTTATCCGAAACATTCGATTAAAACGCGCAGCAGAACTGCTCCGGCAAAACGAACTTACCATTTCAGAGATTACCTGGCAGGTAGGATATACAGACTTGCGTACGTTCCGAAGCCGCTTTAAGGAGAAATTCGGGGTGAGCCCTTCGGAATATTCTAAAGATCAGGCTAGTTCATCGGAACCTTTGGAATAAACCGGGTGTAACGGGCAAAGAGTTAAGGGAACTGGATACAGAGTACAGAGACTGAGAGTTATACCCTTTATCTTGAAAAGGCATGGAATTGAACTGCCGTTGACCTTACCTTAGCGGTTGTCATTACTTTGTTTTTGGTACTCCGAAGGGGTAACCCCAAACTCGGCTTTAAAACACTGTCTGAAATATTTTAAGTCGTTCATGCCTACTTCGTAGGTAACATCGGCTACGGTGTAACGTCCCAATTTTAAGAGTTGCGCAGCTCTTTTTAAACGGATTGACCGTATGAATGCCTTGGTGGGTAAACCGGTAAGTGCTTTCAATTTTTTATTCAACAGGTTTTGGGTCATTCCGTATTGATCCGCGAGCATTTCTACCGAAAAAGAATCATCGCGCATATTCTCTTCAATAATTTTCAGTAGACGCTCTAAAAATTGAGTATCAGCCCCGGTCATGGCAACTTCACTGGGGGAAAGATCGGGGGCTTTTTGATAGGCCTTTCGCATTTGCTCGCGCGAATTCAGAATGGCATGTATTTGCGCTTCTAAAATTTCAAACTCAAAAGGTTTGGCGACATATCCGTCGGCTCCGGCCCGGTAACCTTCCAGTTTATGCTCCGGAGAATCTTTGGCAGTAAGCAGAATAATAGGCAAATGGCTTATACGCTCATCGGACTTCAATTTTGCACACAAGGTATATCCATCCATACGTGGCATCATAACATCGCATATTACCATATCCGGTTGCTCGCTCAAACACTTTTCATAACCCTCTTGTCCATCCATGGCGTCGTATACTATAAATGTTTCTCTAAGTCGTTCCGATAGGTAATTCCGCAAATCATCATGATCCTCAACTACCAGCACTTTGGTTCGATCCGGTAAAGATTCTTCCGGGATGTCTTCGCGGGTAACCGGGTGTTCCCAATAATTAAGTCCGTTTGGCTGAATTTTATCCCATTCATTTACCCATGCAGGTGCAATAATTTCGTTGTCCGACAGATGTTCCCTGCCTTTGGGCAAACGAACGGTGAATGTAGTGCCTTTGTTGAGTTCGCTTACAAAATCGATGGATCCGTTATGTAGTTCGACAAAACCCTTGGACAAGGCCAGCCCGATTCCGGTGCTTCCTACTTTTCGATTCCATGTGTGTCCGGACTGATAGAATCGTTCAAAAATATGATTCTGGGTTTCCAGATCCATACCCAAACCGGTATCCTGAACGGAAATGGTTGCCGAATCGGAATAGTCGGAGACCTTTAAGGTTACAGTTCCTGCGGGCTGAGTGAACTTTATTGCATTGGATAACAGGTTGTAAAGTACCTTTTCCAGTTTATCGTTATCTGCCCAAATCATAACATTCAATTCGGGCAGGCGAAGGTGTAAACTGATATTTCGTTGGTCTGCATAATCCCTAAACGACTCGTACACATCCGAAACAAATACGTTCAGATTGGTTTCTATGGCCTGAAGTTGCATTTTGTCCTGTTCGAGTTTTCTAAAATCCAGAAGCTGATTGATCAAACGCAATAAAATCGCAGCATTGCGTTGAATGATGATCAGACTGGCTCTACGTTTACTTTCAGGCATACGTTCGCCATCCGCAATGAGTCGATTCAATGGCCCAAGAATGAGTGTTAGGGGAGTGCGGAATTCATGAGATATATTCGTGTAAAATTGCAACTTCATCTGAGAAAGTTCCTGAACTTTTTCCTTTTCGAAATGAGCCATGCGCAGTTCGGTTCGCCGCCGGTTGTAGACTACTGAATAATGTATAATAAGGTACAGGATTAACAGGGCGACCAGCAGATACACCAAATACGCGATCCAGGTTTTCCACCAGGGTGGTGAAACTTCTATCACCAATACAGCAGGCGCCTTACACCATACGCCATCCAGGTTACTGCCTTCCACTTTAAAACGATACGAGCCTGGTGGCAGAAAGGTGTATTTCGCAATTCGGTTGTCGGAAGAGGTATTCACCCAATCCTTATCGAAACCTTCCAGCATATACCGGTATTTGTGCTTGTGTGGCCCTGCGTAGTGCAAAGCTGAAAATTGGAACTCCACAATGCTTTCGTCGTACTTCAGTCGAACTTTGGATGTTTTCATTAAGGAGCTGTCCAATAATATACGTCCGCGAAAATCCTGTCCAACTTCAATGGTTTGGTTCAATATACGCAGCTCGGTGAGCACCATTTTGGGCACCGTAGTATCTTTTCCTATTTCGCAGGGATAAAATGCATTAAACCCCTTCACACCACCAAACAGAATCTCACCATCGGATCGTTTGCAAGCTGCCAGCTCTCCAAATTCAAAATCCTGCAAGCCGTCCGTTATATCGTAGGAGTTTAGTTCTCCAGTCTCCGGGAAATACCTGACTAATCCCCGATTCGTCGAACACCATAAAGAATTTTCATCGTCTTCAACAATGGCTTTGATTACGTTATTGGGCAATCCA
>QKEH01000096.1 GCA_003252385.1 Bacteroidota bacterium
ATACCTCATGGTCACCCAGTCAGCACCGTGGGGCGGTTTGCTGGCCTGCCTGTACATTGCCAGCGGAGGGCCTTCCTCCATCTTATTTACAGCATCAAAGCTACTGTTTTAACCCCGTAGCTCTGTTCAGGGCACACACTTGTTTCCAACGGTGCCCTGAATAATACGGCGAAAGGTGCGTTCAGGTAAAATTAAAGTTCCCGTGTTCTCCGATACACACTCTGAACAATTTCATCGAGAAAAATCCGGGTTCGAACGTGTGTAAACAATAAGGTATCGGGTAAATCGGCAAATAATCGGCTGCCGCCACCTAACAGAACCGGCAGGGTGGTCAGGGTCAGTTCGTCGATCCTATCTTCCCGTAAAAAGCTCTGAATGGTTTGTCCTCCATCAATATACAACCTGAAATAGCTTTTTTTGTGCAATTCTTCCAGTACTCCGGCCAGCGAGCCTTGAATCAGTTCGGCCTTACCGCGAAAGGCTTCATCCAGGGTGGTGAGGGTACGACTGAGAACATACACTGGTTTCCAGTAGGGCCATTCGATACCGAAACTGCATACGGTTTCAAAGGTGTTTCGTCCCATAACAATGGCATCTATCCCCTCCATAAACTGAGCATACCCCATATCATCGGCGTTGGGGTTGGAAATAGCCTGCAACCAATCCAGCCCGCCAGAGCGGTCGGCAATGTAGCCGTCTAAACTTTTCGCAATAAATACAGCGTTATGCGTTTTCATAGCAATTGGGTTGCGGCGCATCAGCGAAGCCGTTTAAGTACTCCTTCCCTATGCCTCTACCCGTTAAACACCTACCCCATCAAATAGTTTAACCGAAGTGTTACGGAATCGTGCTGTAAAAATGCCGGGGTGTCAGCGGGGTCTGTCCACTCCGGGGATTCAGCGTAGCGCTTACCGCGAAACTATGGTAAACTCGCAGAGTATGTTTACAGGTAGCGTTTAGTCAGGTCGTGGTAGGAATCAATTCTTCGATCCCGAAAAAAGGGCCAAATCCGGCGCACGGTTTCGGTTCGCTGTGTATCCACAACTACCAGGCCGTTTATCTCGGTATCGGTCGTTGCCTGGAAAAGTAGTTCACCTTGCGGACCGGCCACAAAACTGCTGCCCCAAAACTGAATGCCCCCCGAAACCCCGGAAGGATCGGGTTCGAAACCGGTACGGTTCACGCTAATCACCGGCAGTCCGTTGGCCACAGCATGCCCTCGTTGCGAGATCATCCATGCCTCGCGTTGCCGGTTCTTTTCGTCTTCCGGATCGGACAAGTCCCAACCTATGGCGGTTGGATAAATCAGCATATCGGCTCCGGCCATGGCCATGAGCCGGGCCGCTTCCGGATACCACTGATCCCAGCATACCAGCACGCCCAGTTTCCCCACCGATGTCTGAATGGGAACAAAACCCAGGTCGCCGGGAGTAAAATAGAATTTTTCGTAGAAACCCGGATCATCCGGGATATGCATTTTGCGGTACACGCCGGCAATGCAGCCATCCTGTTCGAGCACTACAGCCGTATTGTGGTACACACCGGGCGCACGCTTTTCAAACAGAGAAGTAACGATAACCAGGTTCAGTTCCTGGGCTAAATTGCCGTAGAACTCGACAGAGGGTCCGGGGATGGGTTCGGCCCAATCAAAAAGTTGGGTATCTTCCGTCTGGCAAAAGTAGAGGCTGTTGTGCAATTCCTGCAACACCACCAGCTGAGCACCTTTTCTGGCACATTCTCTGATATTTGCCGCCAGTCTCTGCTTGTTTTCTTCCCGGTTGGCAGAACATTGCTGCTGTACAATACCTACTTGTACCATGGTTTCAGTGTCTTTATGCTGTTATGGGTTCAAATGTATGATATTCTCCCGGATGGATGCTAAACCGTCACCACTTTTAGCCCAGGATATCTAAGTTCCTCCATTAAATCAATCTCCCGGACATTACACGCCTTTTGGGTATTGCATGGTTACACAATGCAAGGAGCCATGCTGTTTGATGAGTACCGAACAATCAATGGCTACCACCTCCCGTTCCGGGAAAGCTCGGGCAAATACTTCAAGTGCTTCCGCATCGGTATCCAACTGATAGACCGGTACCAAAACTGCTCCATTAATTAACAGAAAATTGGCGTATGTGGCTGGAAGGCGATCGCCATTTTCGTCATACACGGCAGGAGGAAAGGGAAGCGCAATCAGCTGAAAGGGTTCTCCTTCGAGGTTGGTGAATGTTTTTAACTGCTCTTCCATGCGTTTCAGTGCCGTATAGTGCTCGTCCGCTTCGTTGGGTGGCGCCACATACATCACAGTATCTTCGCGGGTAAAACGTGCCAAGGTATCAATATGGCTATCGGTATCATCGCCGGCCAGATAGCCCGAATCCAACCACAACACCTTTTGTGCACCAAACCAGGATAGCAGTCGGCCTTCAATTTCCTTTTGAGAAAACTGCTCGTTCCGGTTTTTACTGAGCAAACAGGCACTGGTAGTAAGCAATATGCCCTTACCGTTCGACTCAATACCTCCCCCTTCAAAAACAAAGTCGTTCCGGTCCTGATACATCGCTTGGGTAAATACCTTTCTTTCGAAGAGGTGCCGGGTAATTCGATTGTCCTTTCCCGCCGAAAATTTATCCCCCCAGCCATTAAACCGAAAATCGTATAGCAGAGGCTTATCCTCCTGAAATACGGTTATACCGCCATGATCCCTTGCCCAGGTATCGTCCGATTCCAGTTCGATAATCGTTACTTTATCCGGATCGATTGCCGCCAGCTGCGCACTGCAAATTTCGGTATCGGGACAAACAACCAACACTTTCTGAAACCTTGCAATGGCATGGGCTATTTCAGTGAAACAGGTATGGGCCTCCTCCAAATAGTCCTTCCAGTCGGTATCGGCATGCGGCCATGTTAATTGAACAAACTCCTGGGGTTCCCACTCGGCCGGAAAACGTATCATAGTCTAAGTACCAGTAATTAATCTAGTTTTATATCCTCCGCGGCTCCATTCGCAGCCTCATTTCCACATCAGAGCACCAGAGGTTGATTGAGGACAAATTAAGGTCTTTTCCAGATTTCCTGCAAGCACCAATTGCATACGGTTCAGCATTCAAAGATAAGGGAAATAACGGGTGTATAGGATTCATTTCCCCTATACGGGTTATAAGTTAAACGCAGGATTGAAAAATATCCTTTCCCTACCCTATATACCTAGCAGCATACCATCCGTTGCAAACAACCCGGCCATACAGGCCGTCATCAGGCAGGCCAAAGTGGCTGCCAGCAGGCACTTAAAACTAATTTGGGTCAACTGTTTTACGCGGTTGGGCACCAGGGTAGCTATCCCTCCCACAAATATAGCCATAGAGGCCAGGTGCGTAAACCCACAGAGGGCGTAGGAGGTGATGATAATGGTTCTCGGCGACTGAATCGACCCTTGCTGCACAGCATGGGCTAAGTCGGTATAAGCTACCACTTCGGTAAGCACCAGCTTCTCGCCAATCAGTTGTGCAGCAGCCCCAACCTCATCGGGAGGAATGCCCAGCATATAGGTCAAAGGATAAAACAATCCGCCCAACAACATTTTGAGCGACAAGCGGGTTTCCAAACCCAGCAAGTGACCCAGCCAACCCAGCACCCCGTCGAAGAGGTATACCAGGCTCAACACGGCAATCAACAAGGCCACAATACCGGCAATAAACTTCAATCCCGCATTGGCTCCGTGAATAACCGCCATAAATACATTTTCTTCCTTTTCGTAATGCGGCACAACCTGTAAACCCAGGGTTTCCGGGGTTTCTGTCTCCGGAAACATCAATTTGGCCATAATAAGGGCGGCAGGTGCCGAAAGCAGCGAAGCGGAAACCAGGTGTCCCGCAATATGTGGAAATTGTTCCCGCAAACTAAAAACATATAAGGCCAGTACATTCGAGGCTACTGTAGACATGCCCAGAGTAAGAACCACCGCCAGTTCCGAACGGGTCATGGCTTTTAAATGGGGTTTAATGGTAAAAACGGCTTCGATGCCAAAAAACACACTGCTCACCGCACAAAGCGATTCGGCCCCGGACACCCGCAGCAACCGGGTAAATCCCCAGGCAAACCATTTAATTAAGAAGGGTACCAACCGGACAAAATACAGAATAGCCGTAAGTGCCGAAAAGAAAATGACAGTAGGAAATGCCTGAAAAGCAAGAATAAACCCCAGGGAACTTTCGCCATTCGCATTGGTGGTTCCCGGAGGTAAGGCCAATCGTCCAAATACAAACCGGGCGCCTTCGGCCGAGGAATCCATTACCCGCACCACCACCTCGTTAACCTGTAAAAACAGCCGGGCACCGGCAGGTACCCGGAAAATAAACAGAGCCAACCCGGCCTGTAAAGCCAACCCCCACAGCAAAAGGCGCCAGTTAATACTCCGTTTGTGGTTCGACAGAAGCCAGGCCAGTAGCATCATGACAAACAGACCCAAAAAGCTGGTAAGTTGCTGGGGCATAATCAAAGAGGTATTGGTATATGCAAAATCAGAAAGACGTATTTTAAGTTTAAAGCCGCTTTGCAAGAAAGGACGACAGGAAATGTCCTTCCCAAAAATGGCGGTCAGGTTCTGCTCATCACCAGTTTTCCGTGCTTTACCCCTTTCAGGGCAATGAGCTTGTCGGCCAAGTCGGTGAGTTCACGTGCCTGCCCCTTCACCGAAATGGTTTCGAGACACAGCTCGTGATTCAAATGAATGTGTTGCGAAGCCAGTATCAAATGATGATACTGATGCTGCACCTCATTTCCCTGACGGGACATATCGTTTTTATGATGATCGTACACCAGGACAATAGCCCCGGCGACCTCGTTGTTACACTGCCACTTCTTCTCTACCGTGTGTAGCTCAATTAAATGCCGGAGTGCCTGAGAACGGTTGGGGAACTGATTCGACTGCACGTAGGAGTCGAGCAGTTCTAGGGTTTCTTCCTCGAGCGATACCCCAAAACGTTTTACTGCCATAGTTTACAACTTAAAATTTGATAACTCCGCCCACCACGGGAACCCGAAAACGGGTCCTTATTTTCTCCACACCGGCTGTTTCATTGGCCAGTGCCACCAATTCCTCGCGGGTAAGCAAGCCCCGATTATAGTACAATTCGTCATATTTTCCAAAATAATGCACCAAATGTACCTCGGGAATGGGCAGCCACTTTAATAACTCCATAATGGTATGGGGTAACTGAGCCGGCTCTGTGAAATCGTGCTGCAAGGTGTCAAAGTAGGAGGTATTCCCTTCGTTACCGGAGTTATGTGCCTGTAAATAATCTTTCCAACTAACTGTTTGAAACCAACGCTGCAGGAGCGGTTCCTTTTCTTCGTCGCCGGGAATGGTTGCTGCCAGACTGATATGGTTCGAAGCCGGGCAAGGCAGCAGGTTGTTGGTATCCACCACCAGCGCCGAAGCATGTTGCAGCAACTCGTAATCTGCCTTTCGAAACAACGGGCAAAGCAGATCGCCGGTAAGCAGCACCGACTGTTGTTTCGGATCGGTATTTCGGATGAAGAACCCCACGGCTCCGGCACCACCCGCTCCATGAAACACCGGGTAGGCAGTAATCTCCACCCCGGGGGTTTCGGCAATACTGAAACTTTGTCCATAGAACAACTCGCGAAACTCGACATACTCGCCACAATGCCCATAGATTTGCATAAACCGGTCGAAAACCAGGCGGGTACAATACAAGGGTAACAGTTTCTCCGGATGCTTAAAACGGTTACTTTGCACCACCCAATCAATCCCCAGAATATGATCGGGGTGGGCATGGGTCAGCATGACCACATCGGGAATCCGGTTTCGGTTCTGTAGCAAGAAAGGAAGGGTATTGTGCCCGGCATCAATGAGAATCTCCCATCCGGAACCGTTGTTGTTCTCTAAAACCGAATAGGAGGCGCTGCCCATAAAAGCAGGTTCATCTACCGGGTAAAAAGGATGCATGGTGCCTAACAGATGGGGCCAGGCCGGTGCGGTACCATTAAAGCGAAGCTGCATATTTCTTTCCTTAGCATTGGTAGATTAAAGGTACAATGGTTTCAGGAATGTAGCTAGGGTTTTAAGGGGCGTTTTTATAAAATATTACTACCCTGCAACACCTTGTAAAAGGAGCTAAAAAGGAATACTGGCAGCCCAACGGAGCAATGTACCACAAGGGTGGCACAGCTCTATGCCGGCTTACACAAAGGCTCCCAATTCGCGGTACAACCTTTGTACGGGAAGCCCCATAACGTTGTAAAACGAGCCGTCAATCTTTTCAATCCCCACATAACCGATCCATTCCTGTATGCCGTAGGCTCCTGCTTTGTCCATAGGCTGGTAGTTATTCACGTAGTATTCCACTTCTTCGTCGGTTAGCGGACTAAAAAACACGCGCGATTTACTATGAAAAACCCGCATTTTATCGGCCGAACGAATACAAACTCCGGTAACCACATCGTGATCGGTGCCTGCCAGATCGCGAACGGTTTGCAGAGCCTGGTCGTAATTTTCAGGTTTCCCGATAACCCGCCCCTTCTTCCAAACAATAGTATCGGCCGTGATCACCAAGGTACGTTCTCCAAGCAGGTCGGTATAGTACTCCGACTTTTTTCGGGCCAGGTATTCGGGTATTTCGGTCATTCCCAACCCTTCGGGAAAGGTCTCCTCTACCCCATCGCGTACCAGCACTTCAAAATTCAGGTCGAGCCCGGAAAGCAGCTGTTTCCTCCGGGGCGACTGGGAAGCCAGGATCAAACGGTATTCTTTAAGTTTTGAATGAAGCAGCATATCAGGCGGCATTTAGAATAATGTAGTTGGCTAACGGACAGTAAAGCAATCCGGTAAGCATGACCACTTTTATCAGTTGGCTAAGAAGGTGATACTGTTGTTTGGTATTCGACCAGTATACCCCTGCGGCTGTAAGTAATAACGGAACAATGATAAAAAGTAGGATGTAGCTGTAGCTCCATTTATCATCCAGGTGAACTAAAATCAGATAAAACAAAGGCAGGATAACCAGAACAATCAACCCGATTACCAGCCATCGGGTCGTTTTCATTCCCCAGGCTATGGGCACGGTACGACGTCCAAAAACAGCATCGCCTTCAAAGTCTTCCATGTCCTTAATAATTTCCCGGATCAGATTCACCATAAAGGCAAAACCGGCATAGGTCGCCACCCAATACACCAAAAAATCGAGTTTTATCCGGTATCGCAACACATCCAAGTGGTAGGCTTTTACCAACAGCGGAAATTCAAAAAGCAGCACCATAAGCGGCACAATACCCACCAACATCGATATTACCAGGTTTCCCACCAGTATCTGACGCTTGTAAGTGGTCGAATAAAACCACAGCACACCGGCGGCAAACACAAAAACCACCGTAAGACTTAATTTCCCAATTGACCAGGCAACGTAAGCACCGGCCAGGATCCCAATTCCGGTAAAAAGAAGGTGCATGAACATAGCCGCCCGACGACGGATGAGTCGTCCGACAATTACCTTGCCGGGTCGGTTGATCAGGTCGGTTTTCCGATCGAAATAATCGTTAATAATATATCCGGCGGCTGCTATCAGCACGGTAGACAACACCAGCATGCTGAAGGGCCATAAACCCAACTGAACTTTGAAATGGGCTGTAGCCAAAAGGGGTTTCAGTATAAACCACCGGATAAAATATTGAGTTACCGCAATAATCAGAAGGTTTGGCCAGCGAATCAGCCGAAGAAACGCCAGAACTATTTTAAGTTGTTTTACCATATCACCGATTCATCAGCATCCCATTTATTTTGCACCCGAAGTACCTGTTCAATGATATCGCGCACACATCCCTGCCCACCGGCAAGGTTCGAGATGTAGCTGGAGAGCTTTTGTATTTCCATAACTGCATCCTTGGGGCAGGCCGGCAACCCCACCCGCTGCATAATTTCGGAATCGGGAATGTCATCGCCCATGTATACCATCTCTTCGTGTTCGAGCTGGTATTTCATGCGGAAATCTTCGTAATAATCCCACTTGTGCGATGCCCGCATGTAGATATCGGTAACGCCCAGTGCTTTAAATCGTTCCACAACCTCCTGCGAACTGCCCCCGCTGATAATAGCCACGGGATACCCCATTTTCACACAATGCTGCACGGCATAGCCATCCTTAATGTTCACACTTCGTACAAATCCCTGTCCGGGAAACAGGTATACCTGTCCATCGGTAAATACCCCGTCGACATCGAAGGCAAATGCCTTTATTTGCTTCAGAGTGGCCTTATAGTTACTCATGTTTGCTCTTTGGAATAGAATGCAATAATACTATCAGAAATCGATCTGTACAAGTTTTTCAGATCGGGTGACCCGGATAACAACTGCAAATGTGCGGCAATTATGTTCTGATCGTTTCGTCGTGCAGGGCCGGTTTGGGCCTCTCGTGCGGGAGTATGCTCCAGCTTGTGCAAGGTTTCTTTCAGCAAAGGCAACAGCCAGGTCGGATCAAGGCCCTGCTGTTCCAAAAATTCTCCGGCACGAGCCATCAGATGGTTGGTAAAATTGTTGGCCATGATGCCGGCCAGATGAAGCAGTTTGCGCTGTTCTGATGTTATCCGGTATACACAACTGCTGAGCTCCCGGGCCAGATGCTCGACATGGGCAAGCACTTCATCGGAAGAAGCCTCCAGCAGTAACGGAACCTCCGAAAAATTTACCGGCACGCCGCGGGTCAAGGTCTGGAAGGGATAACACACCCCATAACGGGTGGCATGCCCCGATAAAACCTGCATCGGCATGCTTCCTGCGGTGTGTACCACAATGGCTTCTCCCGGGGAAAGCAAGGATGCCACCCCCTCCAGCGATGCATCGCTTACGGCAATCAGAACCAGGTCGGCATCGGGGCAATAGCCCTTTTGAAAGCGCTCAAAACGACAGTGCAAGGCTTCTGCCAAATCCGTACCGGTACCTTCGTTGCGCGATACCACGGCAACTACCGAATACGAACCAGACCGCAGGGCATGCCCCAAATGCCAGGCTACATTACCCGAACCAATCAGCACCACGCGCTTGCCTGCGTTCCCATTTTGTGTCATAATCTGTTTTTACTATGCGAAACTACACCATTTCTAACTTCGAAACCCCATGGACCGGAATCATTTTTGTACGGACGTACACCAGGTTAACCAACCAACGCAACGACCCGGCAATTGTATTGCCGGGTCGTTGCAGTAAACTTCTAGTATTCGGTCTATCCTACCAGTTTACTCTTCATATTGAGCAACTCCTGGCATTTCTCATACTCTTCTTCAGCCTCATAGTGAGCGATCAGCCGGTCAATAAAATCGCCGTCGTGATACTTTGGATGTTGGATATTAAAAGGAACGACTCCTTTCAAGGTAAGATCAAAAATTTCGGCTTCATCCGTAATGGAGAAAATATCGATTACCTTTTTGGTGCCATCCAGCACGGCAGTGCCTTTATATTTCTCAAGAAAGTTAATCAGGGTCAACTGTATATTAATGTAATCGTTATTCTCCTGCAGAAGTTTTTTATTGGAGGAATAGAACCTGTCGAACTCAATTGCACGCTCGGCGGTATTGGGTTGCTTCAGCAGCTCCTTGATCACCTTTTGGTTTTCGTTAATTACCTTAAGGTTATGCTTCACCCGCGTCTTCATCACCTCAATGGTTTTTTGTAATAAGTCTTGCATAATGAGAGCCTTTAAAAGATGGAATACACTTCAAAATTACGAAATAACAGGCCAAGGGGTTTTGCTTTTTGATAAACTGTTAATAAATGGTTACGACTAACGAATTTGCGGTAGCAGCCGTTTTTCTTGGAATCAAAAAAAGCCCCTTCGAAACGAAGGGGCTTATCTCTATTCTGGGTGGAGTCTAAGCTTCCACTTTGAACTTTCCTAAATCGTTAACGGTAGAGAAGCGAATGGTATCGGCACTCTGACGGTTCTCGCCACGAGCTACTTTCAAAAATACTTCGGCCGATTTCCAGTACTTGTGGTCGCGGTTGGTGTCGAGCACCAACAGGTAACCCATAATGATGTTACCGGCCATTTCCACCATACGGCGGGCATGGAAATCGGTAAATTCGTTATCGTTCACCGAAGTAACCTTGTTTACTGCATCTTCATACTCCTCGGTCATTCCAATCAGCGTCCGGCGGTAGCCTTGCAGTTCGGGCATGATTTCCTGTTGTTCGTACTCGCGGATTTGCTTTAACAGCCCTCCGGTAGTAACACCACGTATGGCGGCCACCACCTGCAATTGGGTAGTACCCTCGTAAATGGAGGTAATACGGGCATCGCGGTAGATACGTTCAATGGGGTAATCTTTCATAAACCCGGAACCCCCGTGAATTTGCAGCGAGTCGTAAGCTGCCTTATTACAGATTTCGGAGGACAATCCTTTAGCCAGAGGCGTAAACATGTCGGCCAATTTCTGATAGTGTTTCATCTCGGCACGCTCGTCTTTATCCAGTGGCCGCTCTTCGGAAATGTGCATGTAGGTTTTGTAAACATCTACAAAACGGGCAGTTTCGTATAGCAAGGTTCGGGCAGCATCCAGCTTGGCTTTCATGGTGGAAACCATTTCGTACACCGCCGGGAACTTGATAATGGGTTTGCCAAACTGCTCGCGTTCGTGAGCATACTTAATGGCTTCGCGGTAGGCAGCCTCGGCTACACCCACCGATTGAGCAGCAATACCCAAACGGGCACCATTCATAAGTGCCATTACGTATTTAATAAGCCCCATTTTACGCTCGCCGCATAGTTCGGCAGGGGCATTCTTGAATACCAACTCGCAGGTGGGCGAACCTACAATACCCAGTTTGTGCTCGATACGACGCACGGTTACACCTTTATCGGCTTTATCGTAGATGAACATCGACAGACCACGGCCATCGGTAGTACCTTCCTCGGTACGGGCCAGTACCAGCGAAATATCGCCATCACCATTGGTGATGAAACGTTTCACGCCGTTCAGGTACCACTTGCCATCTTTCTCGTTAAAAGTGGCTTTTAACATCACCGCCTGCAGGTCGGATCCGGCATCGGGCTCTGTCAAGTCCATAGCCATGGTTTCGCCATTGGACACCCGGGGCAGGTATTTGGCTTTTTGCTCTTCGTTGGCAAATTCGTTAATGGTTTCGGCACAGTCCTGCAGTCCCCAGATATTCACAAAGCTGGCGTCGGCACGCGAAACGATATCGGCCGCCATGGTATAGGGTACTACGGAGAAATTCAGGCCATCGTACTTGCGGGGCAGGGTAATGCCCATGAGTCCGGCCTTGCGAAGTGCATCCAAGTTTTCCTGGGTTCCACGGGCATAGGTTACCCCGTTTTCGTCGTGAACCGGCCCTTCGGCATCCACGCTTTCGGCATTGGGACCAACAATGTTGGCACAAATATCACCTACAATTTCCAGCACTTTATCGTAGCTGTCCATTGCATCTTCGAAATCAACCGGCGCATAATCGTATTTATCCTTATCCGCAAAATTGCGCTCTTTCAAAGCCACAATCTTTTTCATCAGCGGATGGTTCAGATGAAATTTCAATTCGGGATTATCGGTATAGAAATTTTCCATTTTCGTCTTTTTTTGGTTTTCGAAAACTAGGTTTCGAATACGTTTTACTTCGAGTTTTGCTTGTAGTATTTGATCATTTTGGGAATTACCTCCTCCACCTGGCCGGTAATTACATAATCGGCAATTTTATTGATGGGTGCACTGGGATCGTTATTGATGGAAATAATCATCGACGACTCCTGCATTCCGGCAATGTGCTGGATCTGACCGGAAATTCCACAAGCAATATACAGTTTGGGACGTACGGTAACACCGGTTTGCCCAATCTGACGATCGTGACTGGTATAGCCCGCATCAACAGCTGCACGGGAAGCTCCCACCTCAGCGCTGATCAGATCGGCAAATTCGTAAAGCATGTTGAAGTTCTCTTTGGAACCCACTCCGTAACCACCGGCCACAATAATAGGTGCCCCTTTAATATTTACCTTCGAAGATTCCATGTGGCGGTCAATCACCTTCACCACATAGTCGGTTTCCTTGGTGTACTTGGCAACATCGAGTTTCACCAGCTCACCTTTGTGGTTTGGGTTGTAAATTTCTTTTTTCATCACCCCTTCGCGAACGGTAGCCATCTGCGGACGGTTATCAGGGTTGATTATAGTAGCCACAATATTTCCGCCGAAAGCCGGACGAATCTGATAAAGAAGGTTTTTATAATCTTTTCCGGCTTTTTTATCTTCATGGTCACCAATTTCCAGACTGGTACAGTCGGCTGTTAAACCGCTGATCAGCTCCGAAGAAACGCGGGGGCCTAAATCGCGGCCAAAGGTGGTAGCACCCAACAGGGCAATCTGCGGTTTTTGCTCGCGAAACAGCTTCACTGCTATGGAGTTATAGGGTAGAGTGGTGTACACTTCCAACCGGGGATCGTCGGCTACATATACCTTATCGGCACCGTATGGGTAGAGTGTCGACTCAATACCGTTAAGGCCGGAACCAATTACGAGAGCTTCCAGCTGGCAGCCCAACTGATTGGCCAGGGAACGGCCTTTGGTCATCAGTTCCAGGCTCACGTCGGCCACTTTACCCTCGTCGATTTCACAAATTACAAATATGTTATTCACGATTATGCGTTTTAATATTTTACAATAGGATTCTTGTTTGAGGCGATTTCCGATTATCCAATGGTGTGGTTGCTAATCAACTCCTTCATCAGCTCATCGATACTGGCATCGTCGGAAGCAATTTTCCGCGATTCTTTAGCCTGGAATACAATGTTTTCGATTTTTTTCACCTTGGTAGGCGAACCCGATAAGCCCAGTTGTTGCACATCGGTTTCGATATCGTTAACGCTCCACTCCTTAATGTCGAGATAGGGCCGGTCGTTCACTAGGTTGATGTAATCTTCGGCTCCTTCCTGACGCTCGCTGATGGTGTTTGCGTGCTTAAATTTCATAACCGATTTGGCATTTCGCGGACGGCACTCGGGTGCCGATGCATTTACAGTAATCACGCAGGGCATGGGGCACGATACCGTTTCTACACCTCGTTCCAGCCGGCGGGTAGCTACCAACGAACCATTCTTCACCTCCTTAACCTGTTCCACATAGGTAACCTGGGGAATTCCAAGCTTTTCAGCTACCTGTGGACCAACCTGGGCAGTGTCGCCATCAATAGCCTGACGGCCGGCAATGATGATATCGAAGTCCTTCATTTTTTTAATGGCACAGGACAAGGCATACGAAGTTGCCAGGGTATCGGCACCTGCAAAGGCGCGGTCGGTTAACAGAAAGCCTTCGTCGGCACCCCGGTACAAGCCTTCGCGAATAATCTCCGCTGCACGGCCCGGACCCATGGTGAGAATGGTAACCGTTGATCCCGGATGATTTTCTTTTATGCGCAATCCCTGCTCCAGAGCATTTAAGTCTTCCGGATTGAAAATTGCGGGTAAAGCAGCACGGTTAACCGTTCCATCTGCTTTCATAGCATCCTTCCCAACGTTTCTGGTATCGGGAACTTGTTTAGCTAAAACAATGATTTTTAAACCCTTCATAGTTGTGATGTTATCGAATTATATTTTTTTAGGGGCAACAAATATAAAAGAAAAACACCTATTTGAAAGAAGTGCATGTTAATTAGAAAGATTATAAAGAATGCTACATTGCCCTATTATAGGCAGATGTAAGAGTTGCTTACCCGCTTTACCCCGATTGCTTTGTTCATAACTTGTAAATATGATGAATTATTAATAGAAGGGGAAGTTCTTCTTCAAACAGGATGTAATTCCATTGGCTTTAAAACGGTTTAAAACTTGTATCTTTAGGTTCTTAACGTTTGTTTTACGCGTTTAAATCCAAGCTTCAAGACAACAACTATGTACAAAACGATCCACGCCATAATCTTTCTGGTATGGTTCTATTTTTCCGGATATGCCGCGGATCGCCCCAACTTTATCATTATTCTTACGGACGATCAGTATGTTGGACTACTGGGTTGCGAAGGCAATGAACGTATCCAGACGCCGCATATCGATCAACTGGCCGGAGAAGGCATTCAATTTACCCAAGCCCATGTTACCAGTGCCATTTGCACCCCAAGCCGGGTTTCCATTTTGCTGAGCCAATTCGAACGTAAGCATGGCGTGAATTTCAATTCGGGAACCAGCGTTTCCGAAGAGGCCTGGGAACAGTCGTACCCCATGGTGCTGCGCCGTAATGGCTACTACACCGGTTATGTTGGAAAAAACCACGCCCCCATTGGCGAGGGCGGTTATGAGAGTGGTGTAATGGAGCAGGCATTCGATTACTGGTATGCTGCCCATGGGCACCTCTCCTTTTATCCGAAGGAACACCACGAAATTTTCCAAGGAGCCAAAAGCACCACCCAGGTTGAAATTATTGAAGAAGGAGCTAAAGATTTTCTGAGCAACGAACACCGTCTCGAAGGTGCGCTCAAATTTCTGAATGAACGCCCTGCCGATCATCCTTTCTGCCTGAGTATATGTTTTAACCTGCCACATAACGCGGGCGTCAGTTCCATGGAATTGCGGGATAGCGACCTGGAAATTTACAAAAGCCTGTACCGCAATATAGAAATCCCCCTACCCGAAAATTATATTGCCAAAGCTGATATAAAAACCCCCAAGTTGCCTGCCGACCTGCTAAAAGCCGAAGAAAGGCAAACTATTTACAACTACTCCGATACCCCGGAAGACCTCAGGGAGCGGATCATCCGTCAGATGCAGGCCATGACGGGTATCGATCAGATGCTTGGCCAACTCCGGGAACAACTACGAAACCAGGGAGTGGATACCAACACCATTCTGATTTTTACCTCCGATCACGGACTGTTCATGGGTCAGTTTGGGCTTGGAGGTAAAGCGCTTTGTTACGAAACCACGACCCATGTACCCTTAATCATCTTCAATCCGAAAGCCCCCGAGCAGGCCCGAAACCTACAGCTCAACCAGCTGGTACAAAGCATCGACATTGCCCCTACCCTGCTCGATTATGCGGGCATACCCATCCCCGAAACGTTCCAGGGAATCAGCATCAAACCGCTGATCGAAGGGCAGACGCAGGAGGTTCGGGAGTTCTTGTACACCGAAAACCTGTGGTCGACGCAATTTGGCAACCCCCGCTGCGAAGCGGTGCAAAACCACGACTGGAAATACATCCGTTACTATGTCAACAGCAATTTCCCTGCGTCCAAAAAAGTGGAAACAGCCAAATTGCTTCACCTGAATGTAAACAACCTGCTATATGCCACCCACGACCCGGACATCGCCTTGTATCGCAGCTTTGTGGAAGGCTCTTTGCAGGGAGAAGAACCCGTATACGAAGAACTCTACCACCTGAAAAACGATCCCGAAGAAACCACCAACCTGATATCCGACGAAAAGTATCAGGCCATTGTACAACAATTGCGTGAAGCCTGGAAAGTATCCATACACTACGCCCGAGGCACTGAACCTCCCCGGGTGTTGCGCTACACCAAAGACAGCCAATTGGAAAACAAGCAATACCATACCCATGAATAAAACAAAAAACAGATTCACGAAACTCAGTCTGCTGTTCGCAATCCTTCTGACATGTTGGTCCTGTCGGAACAGCAAACTCCCTACTTCGAAAATCTCCTTTAATGAGGATTGGAAGTTTTCCAAAGGAGAACAATCCGGAGCCGAACTTCCCGTATTCGACGACAGCCGGTGGGAGACCGTTCGGCTTCCACACGACTGGGCCATTGCAGGGCCTTTCGACAGCATCTATAATGCCCGTTACGGCGGATTGCCCATCTACGGAACTGGTTGGTACCGAAAAACCTTTGAAGTGCCCGCCAGTGCCCGGGGAAGAGTAGTATCGGTGCTGTTCGATGCAGCCATGTGCAATGCCCGTGTATGGTTAAACGGGCAATACCTGGGCAACCGCCCCAATGGCTATATCAGTTTTGGTTTCGACCTGACGCCCTACCTGCAGTTTGGAGCCAAAAACACCATCGCCGTTCAGCTTTCTCCGGAAGACCTGTCCTCACGCTGGTATCCCGGCGCAGGTTTATACAGCAACGTTTGGTTGGAGTACAACCATCCGATACACCTAACACAGTGGGGCACCTCCATAACCACCCCCGTGGTTAACCAGCAACGTGCCACGGTGCATATCGAAACCGAAATCAGCACACCAGACGAGGCTACCGAATATCAACTTCGGTACAAAATTTTAGATCCAAATGGTAAAATTGTAGTAAATACACAGGCAGCCAATCAGCATGTTCTCGATGTCGAAATCAACCAACCGGCTCTATGGGATACCGAAAAACCCAACTTGTACAGTCTGATTACAACGGTGCTGGCCAATGGTAAAACCACCGATGAAGAAACGACGCGTTTCGGGATTCGTTCGCTCCGTTTCACAAAGGACAGCGGCTTTTTCCTCAACGGAAAACATCTACGGATCCAGGGAGTATGCCTCCATCACGACAACGGCCCCCTGGGCGCCGTGGTCAACCGCCGAGCCTTAGAGCGGAAACTGGAAATCATGAAATCGATGGGGGTCAATTCCGTGCGAACCAGCCACAACATGCCTTCGCCGGAACTCCTCGACCTTTGCGATGAAATGGGCATTCTGGTAGATGAAGAAGCCTTTGATGTATGGAAAGAAGAAAAAGTAGCGAACGATTACCACAAACATTTCGATGAGTGGGCCGAACGCGACATTAAAGATATGGTGCGTCGCGACCGAAACCATCCTTCGGTGTTCATGTGGAGCATAGGCAACGAAATTATGGAGCAATGGCAACACGAGACAGGTTGGAAAATAGCCAAAATGCTAAACGATTTTGTAAAAGAAATGGATACCACTCGTCCCACCACGGCAGCTTTCAACAGCTGGCCCGAAGCCTATACCTCCAAAATGGCAACTCAGATAGATATTGTCGGCATGAATTACAAAGCGCTGCATTACGGTGCTGAGGTTAACCAGTATGTTCCCAATACCCCGGTAATTGGTTCCGAAACCTCCTCCTGTACCAGCAGCCGGGGCGTGTACCACCTGCCTGTTGAAAAATACGAAACTCATCCCTCACTGCAGGTTTCCAGTTACGACCTCATTGGCCCCCCATGGGCCTATCCGCCCGATATTGAATTTGATGCACTGGAAAAAAACCCGGAAATACTGGGCGAATACATGTGGACCGGATTCGATTACCTGGGAGAACCCACTCCTTATGGTGGCCGCGACAACAACACCAATGGCTACTGGAACACCGACTGGCCTGCACGAAGTTCTTACTTTGGTGCAGTGGATTTGTGTGGTTTCCCCAAGGACCGCTACTACCTCTACCAAAGCCAATGGACCAAAACCCCCATGGTACACGTACTGCCCCATTGGAACTGGGAAGGCTCCGGCCACGACACCATCCCGGTGTACGTCTATACCAACTGCGAGGAAGCTGAATTATTTGTTAATGGAGAATCATGCGGTAAAAAAGTAAAAGGTAGAGATCTAAGCAAACTGATCGTTAAATTCTTTCAATACGATAAGCCGTACTTTATGTCGAAATACCGTTTGTCGTGGGAAGTTCCCTTTAGCCCGGGCAGCTTGAAAGTAGTGGGTTACATCGACGGTAAAAAGGCGGCCGAAAAGGAGATTAAAACTTCGGGAATTCCGGCAAAAGTAAGCCTGCTTCCTGACCGTACCCAAATCCATGCCGATGGTTACGATCTTTCTTATATTACCGTGCGTATCGAAGATGCCGATGGCAACCTGTGCCCCCTGGCCGATAACCTGGTAAAATTTCAGGTGGAAGGTGCGGGCCGGATTGCGGCGGTAGGCAATGGAAATGCAGCTACCACCCTGCCCTTCCAGGCGAGCGAACGTCCCGCATTTTACGGACTCTGCATGCTCATTGTACAATCGGCATCGCAAGCGGGAACCATAAACATTACCGCAACGTCAAATGGCCTCGCCCAGGCAGTGGCAACCATTCAGGTAAACTAATATAACGGGTAAGAGGGTGTCACCTGCTACGTGCACCCTCTTGCTCCCGTTTACTCCACTAACCGCTAACTGCAAATGGCAACTAAGGATGTCTCCTTGCGCACCCGCCAATAAAAATAGCCAATGGTAAGCGCACCATACAGGATCACCTGAAGGTATAAAGCGATCAACTCTGGTTTAACATCGCCCAGCGTAGCGCCCATGGTGCGCATGCGAATATAGGCCGGCACCGCCCAACTGCTGGGAAAAACACGAGATAAACCTTGCAGCCAAACCGGCATTGCCGACACTGGCCACGACAATCCGCTGACAAATAATACAATAGGCGAAAGAAACACCATGAACACCAACGCCGACTCCCGATGCCGGAATAAGGTGCATAGTCCGATGCCTAAAAAGATCACAGACAACACGTAGGGGAATAGCACCAGAAGGATTTCGAAGGCATTCCCCTTATCCGGATAGCCAAACCAGTGATGAACCCATACCAGGGCCAACACGATATTGATAGCAGTTAGCAGAAGATAAACAGCGCTTTTGCCTGCTAACAAAGGCAGAACTTCCTTCTTTCTTTTAGAACCCCGTAACACAAAAGGCGTTGCTTTCGACTCAGAGAACGAGCCCCCGACCAATCCAATGCCTATCCATAAAGTTTGCTGAATAATAATGAGGATCAGTCCGGGCATAATAAAACTGCCATATGAGGCCGATGGGTTAAACAAAGTGTGTATCTGTGGCACCAGGGGCTGAATACAGGCCGTTGCCTGTTGTAACGATTTTCCCTCTGCCATGTACTGTTTAACTGCCACTCCGTTTCCAAAATAGCTGTTAACATAGCTCAGTGCCGCCAAAGTATTTTTATATTTCAGAAAATACCCGGCATCGGCATACACGGCTACATGAGCCTGAGCCCCTGCGAGCACAGCCTCCTGAAAACCCTTGGGTATCAGTATCACCCCTTTAATACGATCCTGAAAAAACAACGCTTCAGCCTCCGGCAAATCAGCCGGGTTGAAGGCAACGTGAAGCTCTTTGGAAGCATCGGCCATGTTGGCATACTTTCGGCTTAATTTGGTACCATCCTGATCGACCACCGCAACCGGTAAATCCGTTAAGGTTTCCTTAAAATAACCCACCGAATACACTACCGGGTATATAATCATGGCGCCAATTAGAATGAGCAATGCTCCGGAATCCCTGGTTATGGCCCGTATTTCCTTTTGAAAATGGATGGCTGCCAATTGCAGCGAGTACCCTATATTATATTTTTTCATCCTTAGTAATTAATTTGAGTGGTAACCTCAGCTTCCGAATGAACTGTAAACCTTCTGTTCGAACATTTCTTACCCCCTTCATACAACATCGGCTTAGGATTTCATCCAGTATTTTGGATCCTGCAAGTGGCGTTTGTACACGGGCAGAAAACAAAGTGAGACCGCTATAAAAATCAGCATTATTCCCATGAAAGGTAGTGTATCCTTAAGTGGTGCCCCCCGCAAAGCCTGCGATTGCAATAGTTTTTCCCACCAGGTAAAGGGAAAGATAGCCGCAAAACCTTTCGCAATTAGCGGCATGCCCTCCAGCGGAAAAGTGAGACCGGAAAAGGTGATGGCCATCATGGAATAGGCACTCCCTATGGACAAAGCCAGTCGCAAATTGCTGGTTAATCCGACAAACAGCAGTGCCAAAAGCTGATAGGTGATTACAACCAGAAACTGACCCAAGAAGATGGCGCCAAAGCTTCCCCTTAGAGGCATTCCGCCCAGACCAAAAAGCAGCAGGTCAATCAGTACGGCGAAACCAAAGAATACCAGGGTATACGGCAGCAGTTTGGCGGCTACTGCCACACCAACGGAACCATGACCTGCGGATAGCAGCTGAGGGCCGGTACCTCGCTTCAGTTCGTTACCCAGCGTATAAATGGAGCTTAGAAAGACAAATAGAAAAAGCATGATGTACAACATGGCCGAATTCAGGAAATAGTTATAACTGGTGTAGGGATTGAAAAGGATATGTTTCTCCAGATCTACCGGAACCACCCGCGCCATGGCCTGTTCCCCGTTCATCCCTTCCAACTGTAGTTTATGCAGTTGTATCCCCCCCGAAATGGTTTTCAGGGTAGTTAACACCGATCGTTGGATCAATCCGGATTTCAGCACATTGGTTCCGTTAATATACACCGGAACCGGCGCATCGCTACCTGTGAAAACCTGTCCTTCAAGCCCTTCGGGGAGCACCACAAAGCCCTCAATCTGCCCCCGGAGCATAGCCTTGCAGGCATATTGAACCGAAGGATAATGAGCTATCACATCTACCTCCTGCGCAGCGCCTAGTGCATTGCTGATGCGAATACTTAAGGAAGAACCATCCTGATCGACTACCGCGATGGGAATACCGGTTACCTGGCCTTGCCGGAAAATGAAAAAGAGCAACAGGATACCCGTCATCGGCCCCAGGAACAGCAGAAAACGGTCGGCCGGATTGCGTCGGATACGCTCCAGTTCGCGCCTGAAAACCTCTCCTATACCGGAATTTTGTAAACTCATCTCGTAATTATCTTTCAAATTCAACCACCGCAGTCATTCCCGGGCGCAAGCCTTCAATTTTCTTCACCGGTCGGGCTTCCACCTCAAAAGTTTTTAAATCGAAATCACCGGAAGTTTTGGTGGCTGTCCATCGGGCAAAATCACCCACCGGGCTGATATAACTCACTTTAAAAGCATGGGTCGAGTGCTGCAAACCGGGCAGGCAGGCCATGAAGGAAGTTCCTATCTTAAAGTTGGACAGATAGTCTTCCCTTATATAGAAGGTTACCCATATATCCTCCATGTCGACTAGGGTTACCACTGGAAAACCCGTGGGTACCAGTTCTCCGGGTTCGGCATGAATGCCAGACACTTCGCCATTGTTCAAGGCATTGATCGTGGTCTCATTTATATAGGCTTCCACCTGGGCAATGGCCGCATCGGCTCGCGCAACCATAGCCCGGGCCGTGGCTTTATCTTCATCACGGGTTCCCTTTTCGGCTTTCTGCCAGACCGCTTTTGCGGCATTGGCCGTTTCCCGGGCTGCCTTCATTTTAGTATCTGCCTCATCACGTTGCTGCTCAGGAACTACCCCCTCCTGATACAGGCGTTCCACCCGGTCGAAGGTTTTTTGAGCAAACACCGCTGCAGCTTCAGCCTTCACATAGGTACTGTAAGCGGCTGTTACATCCTCCTCCTGAGCTCCGTTCTCTGCTTTACGGTTTTGAGCTTCGGCAGCCGAACGAGCAGCAGTGGCTTCAGCCAGCCGGGCATCAATCTCCGGACTGGAGATGGAAAAAACAAAATCGCCTATATTTACCTGCTGCCCCTTTTTAACACCCAATTCCTCAATACGACCGGGCACCTTAGAGGCCACCTTCACCTGTTTGGCCTCCACTTCGCCTTGTAAGACCAACGCATCTTTTTTAAGCACTAAAACAAGGGTGTAGCCTACAAAAGCCATAATAGCAATCACTACCCCTATCCTAACAATCATTTTCTTATCCATGGTTATCTCTTTATTACTCTTTAGTTATCGATTCGGTCAGGGAGAGTTCACTGGTTGAAAAAACCATAAACTGCTCGGGCTTTCCTGCTACTTGCAGAAAACAAGACAGGGCAACGTCATAATCGTAAAAAACCTTCAGGCGTAACGCCTTAACCTGAGCCACACGAGTGTAGGCCTCCACCACCATAGTGGAGGTAGCAAAACCTTCGTTAAAAGCCTTGGCGGTGCTGGCACTGTATTCCTGAGCCAACTCCAGGGTACTCTCCAATTCCTGTTCTTGCTCTATCAACATCTGCAATTCCTCATAAAGCCGGGTCATCAATGCGGTAATATCCACATGCGCCTTTTGCTGGGCATAATCTACCTGTTGTTGCATGGTGGCACTGGCCTTCACTTTCTGTTGACGGGTCATTCCCTGAGCCAGCGTCCACTTTACCCCCACTCCTACCATCCATTGCGGCACATAGGGCGAAAGTTGGTATTCGGCCAGATTATAACTTCCCATCATGGCTATATCGGGTAAGAAGGAGGCTTTGGTAACCTGTGCCTGAATATCCACCAGGGACTTCTTGCCCTCCAGCTGTTTTAACTGAGGATTTTGAGCCACCGCCCGATCCTTCCAGGTATCCAATTCTCCTAAATGTTCGGTAATGAACAATTTACTTACCGGCAGGAACCTTTCGGTTGAGTCGAGTACCAGGGTGGCCGCCAACCCCGCTTCCACGATGGTCATATTGCGTTCGGCCTGTTTCAGTTCCCGTTCTGCTTCATTTCGTGAAACGGCAGCATGCAGCATTTCAACCCGGGCTATCATGCCGTTTTCGTACAGTTTTTGGGCATCGGTATAATGCAGTTCCATTTCGTTCAACATCTGGCGTCGAACATCGGCAATCTGGTAGCCTAAAACCAAACCATAGTACCGGGTAACGAGCTCGGTAAGCAATACCCCTTCCTGGTTTCGTAACCCTTCGCGGCTCATCGCCAACTCCACTTCTGCCGCCTTATTGGCTCCTCTGATCTTTCCCCCGGCCAGTATGGGCCATATAAAATCGGCGGTAACCGTCGCAAATTGCTGCTCCTGAATCATAATATCCCAATTAGCATTCGCAATGTGATCTGCCCCTTCCAGTAGTTGATTACGTACAGCCTGTGTACTGATATTCTCAGGCAATACGGGTAAAAAAGGCTGTGTTGTGGGATCGGGATTGGGTACATCGCTAAATACTCCATAGGTACCCATGGTTTCGTAAAGAGGTAGCAGCGCATCGCGCACCGGAGTTAAATCCAGGTGCAAGGGTTCCGAAATAGCTACGGCTTTGGCTCCCACCGATAGCTGAGGCGCATACAATCCGTATTGAGCCTTCCTTTCAAACTCCCGCTGACGGATATTTTCCCTCGCCTGTAATAAAGCCGGGTTCTCTTCGGTCATGATGTGCAGTGCCTCTTCAAATGTTAGGAACTGCAGGGTATCCTGCCCGCTAACCAGGAAACCAAAAAGTACTGCACCCAGTACCCCCAACCATCTTCTCATTGTATTCATCTTTCGTTACTTTTATTTTTATCCGATACCGCTTGATTGTCTGAGCCGGCGGCTGGGCGCATACCGCAATTTGTTGCTTCCACAGTTACAAATTGGGTATAGTGAACAAATATTCATTTTTTAATCGCTCGAAAACTTTTATCAGAGATCTCATACTTTAAATTGTTTGGTTGGAATGGACTTCAGCAGGGAACAGCTGTTTTCTTCTCCGAATAAAATACCAAAACAGATAGGGCAGATGCAGGGCTAGGTTAATTCCTCCCCAATAGTTAACTACCCATTCACTGGCGAAAACGGATGAATCCATAAACGGGGTAAAAATGTCGTAGGTCGATCGAATCAGAATGTGCAATGCCAAAGTATAAACCCTGGCCATCACGTACAGTTCCGGTCGTTTCTTTAGCAACGGGTATAGCTCTGCTGCCAGTAAAATGCAGAAGCTGCTGGCTGCATACCCCGGATTCTCGGCATAAACAAAGGCCAAGTTCCATGTAGTGTATAAAAAGTTCCACAACGGATCGGTATAAACCAGAAGGTCGCCGGGAGCCTGTTCCGATATCGCCCACCCCTGCTTCCAGCTTTTCCTGGTTCTAAACAGGGGTATGGTAGCTATCAGTATAAAACCCGATACCGAATTAAAATAGTTGCCCAATACCCAATCCTTTAACGAAGCCTCCAGAATATTGAGTCCCAGTATTCCGTATAAAGACCACAGCACCCAGTCCCTACGGTACAACTTCCACCAGCCCTCGCGCTTGTCGTATTGCGCTATCCGGCCGAGTCCCACAATAAGAGCAGTGGGAACCAGTACCGAGAACGTTTTTGCCCAACGGAACCACCCTTCCAACTGGTTAAACCACAAGGGGAAACTCAGTAACCCAACCAGCCAGAATACGGCTGCAAACCGATAATACTTGCGCATCAGTTCGACCGTAACCAAAAGAATGGCCACATACAGCGACATGGAAATCAAATAGTGTCCAACAGAAAGTTGCATACCTATTAGATTATAGTGAACAATTATTCATTTAAAAGGTAAAAAATTACTGTTTTACGGCATCCCAACTCAATTGAAAAGCTTTATCAATCCGCTCCTGAGTAATTTCGTAGGCGCCCCCCACATGCTCGTGCGCCAGTTCGCGAATGAAACCCAACAAAAGCAGCAAAATCATCTCGTCATCAACATCGGCTTTAACCAGCTGTTCCAGTTTTCCACGTTGAATAATAGCATGGAAGGGTGTTTTCATGGACTCGGATAATCGCTTATCTTCCGGTGTAATATACGGTGAACGGGCATACTGCTCTAAAAATACACTTTCCTCATAATGCTCCACCCGATGCCGTAAATAGTTGATCCAAATACGTTTCATTCCGTCACGAAAAGGCAAATCGGGCTTGTACCCCTGGAAAAAACGCTCGTCGGTACGATTATACAAATGCCGGTACAAACTATGGAATAAGGCTTCTTTATTTTTAAAGTAGATATACAAGGTACCTGTAGCCAAATTAGCCCTACGAGCCAATTTGTGCATGGTCAAACCGGCAATACCTTCGCGACCAACCAGTTCCAGTGCCGCCTGGTAAATAATCGCTATTTTTGCTTCATCTTTCAAACGCATGGCACAAATATAATGAACAATTATTCATTTAAAAACAGTTTGATGCCTAATTCGGTTAATTTCTGATTTTCATCGGTCAATTTACAATTCCTGACAGCGAATACACCCTCGTTCCTTACCTGGTTGCATTCGCTGACCAGGCGATTATCTCACGAACGAAATGATAAAAAAAGGGCTGCCAATGGCAGCCCTTTTTTATCGGATTAAAGCCAACTATCAGTTCTGAATCTTGGAGAACATCATCGATCTGCTTTCGCGTGAATTACTGATCTGCATGATGTAGGTTCCATCCTGCAAACTGTAGGTATCGATGGTAATCTGTCCGCTAATGTATTGATCGTTGTTCAATACTTCCGCTCCCTGAATGGTGCGTATCTGAATCCTGTAGTCTCCGGAATTTATACCTGTAACGGTAATAAACTCAGAACATGGATTGGGATACAAATTCAGTTTGTCAAAGCTTGATTTATCGGTTAGGCTTTCAATTCGTGTAACGGTAACCGGTATCGAAGCGGAATGCAAGCCATCTGCCGTGGTAACTGTTATGGTTGTACTTCCTACGGACAGTGCGGTAACAATTCCACTTATCGAATCTACCGATGCCACTTCCGGATCAGTAGAGCTCCAGATCAGCTCAGTCACATTGTTGAGCGGCGTTACGACAGCCTCTAAAGTATCCACATCACCCACCTGCATATCCAGCGCATCGGGGTTAATCGCAATACTTTCCACAACAATCTGATTGACTATTGTAATTGGTCTGATGCCTCCCACATTAACATCATTGCCCGCACTGTTTTTGAATACAGCATACAGGAAATAGAAGTTACCTTCAGGTAATGAGGCTGTTGTGGGTATTCCCACTAGGGAAATACTGGCCACTGATGTACCGGATTGGGTTCCAACAGTACTTGCATCGTCGGCAGTATAGTCATGAACTACAGCCCATCCAGAGGTCATCTCCCTTAGGAAATACCGGATTCCACCATAGTAATTATTCACCGTATTACCCGTTCCGGCATCGTAGTGGGTTACCACATCAATGGATCCTCCAACTACATAGGTTGTATTGGAGTACTTCGATTCATCGTCGAAGGCCAGTGAGGCCGGTACAACGGTACCACCGCTACTGCTACTGCTACTGCTACTGCTACTGCTGCTTCCGCTTACAATCTGTATCGGAGTTACTCCGGCAATATTAACATTAGCACCTGCACTGTTTTGGAACACCGCATACAAAAAGTAGAAGTTACCAGCAGGCAACGAGGCTGTTGTGGGTACACCCGCCAGGGAAATGCTGGCCGAAGCAGTACCATTTTGGGTACCTACGGCAGCCGCATAGTCGGCAGTATAATCGTGAACTACACCCCAGCTTGAGTTCATCTCGCGCAGGAAGAAG
>QKEH01000095.1 GCA_003252385.1 Bacteroidota bacterium
CAATTGAATCGTTCGCAGCGAAGTTACCGCTTTTGTTAAGTACAAATTGATTTACCATGCCATTCTTTTTTGCCATCGATTGCGTAAATAAATTGCTATTCCGTTCATGGAGAAAGTAATAATAAGCAGCACAATAATAGCAGCTGCCGCATTGATCAGAAAACCATGCTGAGGGCGCGATATCCAGTTAAAAATTTGAATGGGCAGCACGGAAAATTCATCAAGAGGGGTTTTGGGGGCAAAGGGTACGTAGGCCAGGGCACCCACCACAATCAGCGGAGCGGCTTCGCCAATGGCTCGCGATAAAGCCAGAATGACCCCGGTAAGAATGCCTCCGAACGATGCCGGCAAAACCTGGTTAATGATGGTTTGCCATTTGGATGCTCCCAATGCATAGGAGGCATCGCGTATTGACTGGGGTACCGCCTTGATACTCTCGCGGGTTGCCACTATAATAATAGGCAAAATGAGCAATGCGAGGGTAAAACTACCGGCCAGCACCGAACTCCCCATACGCATCACCCGGGCAAATATTTCGAGCCCCAGCAAACCGTAAATGATGGAAGGCACTCCGGCCAGGTTGGAAATATTGATTTCCAGTAATTTGGACCACCGCGATTTTTTACTGTCGTATTCTTCGAGGTAGATACCCGCACCCACACCTATGGGGAAGGCAATACAGGCAGTAAGAACTAACACCCACACCGATCCCATCATGGAGGTGAAAATTCCGGCATTCTCCGGATGCCGCGAAGGAAGGTTGGTAATAAAATCCCAACTCATTCTGGGGAGACCTTCTATAAGAATGTCCCCGATAAAAATTGCCAGCAGTACCAGCCCTACCAATGTGCTAAGGATTCCGATCCCCAGAAAGGTTCTGTCCTTAAACCGGTTGAATAGTATATTACTCATATCGCTCTCGATATTTATTCTTTAACCAATGACTCAAGGTATTCAGCAGAAAGGTGAAGATGAACAGGGTAATCCCTGCTGCAAAGATGGTTCGATACTCAATGGAATTGTGTTGAACATCGCCCAGGCTCACCTGAACAATATAAGCCGTAAGCGTTTCGACCGGCACCAGGGGGTTGGCTGTTAACCGAGGTTGTTGGCCGGCAGCAATGGCTACAATCATGGTTTCGCCAATAGCGCGCGAAACCGCCAAAATCACCGACACCACAATACCCGACGAGGCAGCCGGCACCGCCACACGAACGGCCGTTTGCAGCCGGGTGGCTCCCATACCGTAGGAGGCTTCGCGCAAAGAACGGGGTACCGCCCGTAACGCGTCTTCGCTCAGGGAAGAAATAATGGGAATAATCATAATGCCCATAACAATACCCGCCGAAAGGGAATTGAAGCCCGACATGCCGGGTATCAACTTTTGCAGAAACGGGGTAACCACGGTAAGGGCAAAAAAACCGTATACCACCGTTGGAACTGCCGCCAACAGTTCGAGCGAGGGCTTAATGTAGCTTCGAAATCCATTCGGAGCATATTCGCTTAGATATATGGCAATACTTAACCCAACCGGGAGGGCAACAAGTATGGCAATAAAGGAAGTTAGCAAAGTACCTGACAATAACGGCATAATGCCGTAATGCTTGTTGGTAAACAATGGGGTCCATTCGGTATCGGTCAGAAATTCGAACACCGATACATCCGCAAAAAACTTGAACGCTTCAATGGCCAAAACCAGCACAATACCAATTGTGGTAAGTATGGTGATAAACGCACTCAGTTGTAAAAACTTCTCAATAAAGATTTCATTTTTGCGAACCATGCTCTCACATATCTATTAAGAACTTTGTCCTGAGTGCTTGAAAATCAGACTGCTCTCAGAACAAAGCTCATGTAAAACCTGTATTACTATTTTTTTAAACCTTCCAGGAAGGTATTAAACTTAGAAGTTTGTTCCGCATAGGTAGCTTCAGGCAGGGGTACATAGCCTACTTCCTGCGATAACTTGGGAGCGTATGCCAGATAAAAGCTTACAAAAGCCTGAACCTCTGCTTTGGCAGCCGCCGTGCTGTTTACATAAATCAACAGCGGGCGTGAAAGCGGGGAATAGGTTCCATTGCTAACGGTTTCCAACGAAGGTGCAACAGGGCCTTCACCACCATCAACAGCCACCAGTTTCAACTTATCGGCGTTTTCTTCGTAGTATGCCAATCCAAAAAATCCGAGACCCAGTTTATCACCAGCCACGCCTTGCACGAGTACGTTGTCGTCCTCACTGGCGGTAAAATCGCCACGGCTGGAACCACTCTCTCCCACTACGGCTTCGGTAAAATAATCGTAGGTTCCTGAAGCTACTCCGGGACCAAACAGGTGAATTTCTTCATCGGGCCATTCGGGACGAATCTGGTTCCATTTGGTAATTACCCCCTGGGCAGCAGGTTCCCATATTTTTTTAAGTTCTTCTACGGTAAAATGATCCACCCAGTCGTTCCCGGGATTAATGATCACCGCCAATCCATCGTAGGCTACCATCAAATCCACATAGGTAATGTTGTTTTCCTGGCACACCTCATGCTCCTTATCCTTAATTGGGCGCGAAGCGTCGGAAATATTGGTTTCGCCACGTCCGAACTTTTTAAAACCACCGCCGGTGCCTGAAATACCCACGGTAACTTTAACTCCGGGTTGTTCGGTACGAAACTCCTCGGCTACGGCTTCGGTAATGGGATACACGGTGCTGGAACCGTCAATTTTAATTTCGCCACTCAGCGATTCACCGGCCGTTTTATGGGTCGACTGTCCGCAGGAAAAAAGCAAGGCTGAAACGCCAGCCAGAAGCGCTAAAACTTTAAAGGAATTTTTCATGTTTTTCATTCTTTATTAGGAGCCATTCGCTTATCCGCTATTGGTATCGGTTGGGCTTCCATGGTTATAATTTTACATATTACTTCTGCAAAGATGCTCCGACCGTGTTACCTGAATATTACCTGCTTGTTAACGTTGTGTTAACATTGCGAGTGAATGCCATGACCTGGATACGTTAAAGCCCGCAAGAAACCGGGCTTTGAGAGGTAGTATCTTCCGGGGTACTCCTTAAAAAGAGTATTGAAAATTCAGGAAAATGCGATCGCTGGAATTACCGGGCTTATCAGCCATAACGCCTTGATAATTCAACGCAATTTTTACCGATTTATGAGGAGTAAACTGTACCCCTCCCACCAGCATTTTATTGTCCTTGGCGTAATTCCAGGACTTTTCCTGACCATTGAGTTTATTCGAATTCAGATCGTTATATCGTACAAATAGTTCAATCTGTTCGGTCAAATTATAAAGCATAAAGGCATCAATACCGGCTAAATCATGATCCACTACATCGTTATTGTTCGACTGTGTGGTATACTCGGCACCCAGTGTTAAATCTTCCCATTGGTAACTGATCAGGTGCGACATGGTAAACATCACTTCCTTCCGCTCAGTGTAGTCGTAATAGCCGCGCAGGGTCAATCCTTTTACAGGGGTAAGGGTGAAACCCAAACCGGTGCGATATGCATCGTCCATTTCCAGATTTTTATAGCCTTCGCCGTTGTACACGGTCAGGTCGGTGGAAAGGAATTCTGCAAATTGATAGCTTGCCGAGAAGCCCAAATCAGCACTGGTTCCCATTTTGTTTTCATCCTGAAAAGGTTTCATTATGTATCGGTGTGCCCAAATATCATCGGATAGTAAAAACTGATTGATGGGGATCATACCCGCATCAACTGTTAGTTTTCCATATTTATAGGTAGCATAGGCATTTTTCAAAAAGGCGGTATAGTGCGAATTGGTTTTGCCTTTCAAGGTATCGCCAATGCTTACATCGGGATCACCCACATCAACATTAATTTTTCCGGAAAAGTTTTCGGACATGTTATATTTATACCCCAGATAGGCTCGGTTAATTTCCATGGCCGATCCCTGATCGCCCAAATTATAGTTGGTATTAAAAAATATTTTTGCGAATGGGCTTCCCGATGGCTTAAAAGTTTCATCGGCTCCAAACAAAGCATGAGCACTTAATAATACTACTGCGATTAAACTAGCTGTTCTTTTCATCAATATCTGTATTAAAATTAAGTTACGAAATTATTTCTTTAGGCCTGCCATAACGTTAACTCAATGTTAATTTTCCATTAATTTGCACAACAAGCATCAAACTAATCCATGAATCAGAATGGTACAATACTCATACTCTGGTTGTAAGGCGAAAGTAAAAAATGGGATTGCGTATCCATGCCAACCCTCTTGCGAAAAAGACCGACACACACGGGGGGATTTATTACGAATAACACGATGCGAGCGAAAACCTCCGGCTCAGTCTAGTCTGCAAATTTATAGCCGACCCCTTTTATGGTTTTAATATAATGATCGCCAATCTTTTCGCGCAGTTTCCGAATGTGTACATCTATGGTGCGATCGCCCACAATAACATTGTCGTCCCAAACCATTCGGAAAATTTCATCGCGGGTAAAAACCTTTCCGGGTTTTGAGCACAATAACAAGAGCAGTTCAAACTCCTTTTTGGGCATTATCAACTCTTCCTTGCCCTTGTATATGGTATACCGATCCATATCTATCAAAATATCACCCAGCTGCAATTGTCCCTTACCTTTTTCCTCCACAGGCAAAGGAACATTCTGCCGCTTTAGTAACGCCTTAATCCGGCTGAGCAGCACTTTGGGTTTAATGGGCTTGGTAATATAATCGTCGCCACCGGCTTCGAATCCGGCAATCTGAGAATAGTCCTCACTTCGCGCGGTTAAGAAAGCAATTAACGTATGCTGGGTCTCCTCCTTCGAACGCAGTCGTTCACAGGTTTCCACCCCATCCATTCCGGGCATCATGACATCCAGCAATATCAGGTCGGGCAGAAACTGACGTGCTTTATCCACTGCTTCGACCCCATTACTGGCCGTTTCAACCTGGTAGCCTTCCTTTTCAAGATTATAACTTAAAAATTCCGTAATATCCTGCTCATCATCCACTACCAATATCTTGCTTTTCTTATCCGCCATGTATAAATTCGTATAAAATTGTACCGTTCATAAAGCAAATAAAGCAAAATTAGTTAGAAACACGTCAACAGCTCTCAATAAATCCTGTGTAACCGCAGGGTACCTTTTCCGACACCGGAAACGCTCCGGACACTACCAAGCTTCCATTTTTTTCAGAAAACTGTATTTTATCATAGTTTTTATGTATAAAAATGCAAAACTTGCGCATGAAAATACAGAATATTAAAATTTAAACGAACAATACTATGACGAGTCAGGATTTTATTAAAAAAGAAGACCAGTATGGTGCCCATAACTACCATCCGCTACCGGTGGTACTATCTAAAGGCCAAGGCATTTTTGTATGGGATGTGGAAGGCAAAAAATATTTCGACTTTCTTTCAGCCTATTCTGCTGTCAACCAGGGACACTGTCACCCGGCCATTACCAAGGCATTAAACGATCAGGCACAAACGCTGGCCCTTACCTCGCGAGCTTTCTATAACGATTGCCTCGGAGAATACGAAGAATACATTACCAAGTATTTTGGCTACGATAAGGTGCTGCCCATGAACACGGGCGCCGAGGGAGATGAAACCGCACTTAAACTGTGCCGGAAATGGGCCTATGTAAAGAAAGGCATTCCCGAAAACCAGGCCAAAATCATTGTATGCGAAGGTAACTTCCACGGCCGTACCATCACCATCATCTCTATGTCTACCGATCCGGATTCGTACAAAGGCTTTGGGCCATACACCCCGGGTTTTACCGTAGTACCCTACAACGACCTGGACGCCCTGAAAAAGGAACTGGAAGATCCAAACGTAGCCGGTTTTCTGGTGGAACCCATACAAGGTGAAGCCGGAGTGTACGTACCCGACGACGGTTACTTAAAAGCTGCCGCCAAATTGTGTAAAGAAAAGAATGTGCTTTTTATAGCCGACGAAGTGCAAACCGGTCTGGCTCGTACCGGAAAAATGCTGGCCTGCGACCACGAAGGCGTGCGTCCTGATATCCTTATTTTGGGTAAAGCTCTTTCAGGTGGCATGTATCCGGTTTCTGCAGTACTGGCCGACGATGCCATTATGCTCTGCATTAAACCAGGCGAACACGGTTCTACCTATGGTGGAAACCCCATAGCGGCCAAAGTGGCCATTGCGGCTTTAAAAGTACTCAAGGAAGAAAAACTGGCCGAGAATTCCGAAAAGCTGGGAGTGATCTTCCGTAAAGAAATGCAAAAACTGGTGGATCAGTACGACATGTGCGAGCTGGTGCGTGGAAAAGGACTGCTGAATGCCGTGGTTATTAAACCGAAAAATGGCAAATCGGCCTGGGATGTTTGCGTAGCCCTGAAAGAAAACGGACTGATTGCAAAACCCACCCACGAGCACATTATCCGCTTTGCTCCTCCACTGACTATTACTGAAGCCGAGCTAATGGAAGCAATCGAAATTATTAAAAAAACTCTGGCTCAGTTTAACTAGGCCGATATGATGAACACTCTCAAAGGGGCACCCACCATACAGCGGGTACGCCCCTTTATTTTTTTCGGCAATTTTTATCCGATACCACTCTTACACCCATACCTACCTAACCTGCCTTGTTAAATCGGATGACACCCAAAATAGTACGGACAACCCTATGGGTTTGCTTCGTATTGCGTTAAATTTATCCTGCGGATCGCCACGATGTGAATAACAATAGCTGCAAAAGGTCTTTTTTTTGTTACTTTTAGCTGATTTGCATTTTGCTTAACACACAGGTATGAGTTATAAGGTACTCGTTGTTGACGATAACATACACAACAGCAAACTGATAGAGGGGATATTGCTCGCTGAAAAGACGCACTACGATATTTCCTTTGCCCGGGATGGTGAAGAAGGTTTTGAGAAAGCCTTGCGCATTCAGCCCGATCTGATTCTTATGGACATGCTGATGCCCCGTATGTCGGGGATGGACAGCCTGAAAATGCTACAGGAAAACCGGAAGCTCCGACAAATACCCGTTATATTCATTACGGCACATAAAACCGACGATAATTTTGCCGAAGCTTTCAAATACGGAGCCTTCGACTTTATTACCAAACCGATCGACATTAACGAGTTACGTTCACGAATCAATAAGGCCCTCAGTGTGCAGCAAACCCTCTCGCGCATACGAAGCAAAATGTCGGAATACGAGGTGGAACGTGTGGACTTGGAACAAAAGGCCAATATCACAAAGAATGCCCCCAATGCCTTTATTATGATTGACCGGCAGGGAAATCTGGAATGGGTCAACGAAGGATTTGAGCGTTTGCATCAAATTTCATTCTCCGATTTTCAGGAAAAATACGGTAAGAATATCTATACCATAAAAGGATTTAAGGATTTTACCCGGGAGGCTCGCCGATCGCTGGAAACCAAATTACCTTCCAGTGTGGAAACCCGGCACCAGCTGCCCAGCGGGCGCAAGTGGTTCCAAACCTTTTTTACCCCCCAACTCGATGCCAATGGCGAATTGGTCAAACTAATTTGTGTGGAATCGGACATTACGCCCATCATGGAGAAGGAAGTGGAGCTGTACAAGCAGAACCGGCGCATGATTGCGATTACCGAAAGGCTGGAACAGGCCAACGCCATTTTGGAAACCAAGAAGGAAGAAATTGAAGAGCAAAAACGACAAATTGAAGAAGAACAGGAAAAATCGGAACGCCTGCTGCTGAATATTCTTCCCTTTGAGGTAGCGCGCCAGTTGAAATCGAAGGGCAAAGCCGGCACACGGTATTACAAGTTTGTTACCGTGTTGTTTACCGATTTCAAAGACTTTTCGAAAAACACCCGCACCCTGGAACCAACCGATTTGGTTGCTATATTGGACGATTACTTTGCCAAGTTCGATGAAATAACCGGAAAGCACTACCTGGAGAAGATAAAAACCATGGGCGATGCCTACATGTGCGCCGGAGGTCTTCCCCTTCGTAATAAATCGAACCCCGTTGATGCGGTATTGGCAGGACTCGAAATCCAGGATTACATCCGCCACCTGAAAGCCCATCCCAAGCCCGGAATTCCCGCATGGGAACTGCGTATCGGAATACACACCGGCCCGGTGGTTGCTGGTGTGGTAGGCCGTAAAAAATTCGCCTACGACATTTGGAGCGAAACTGTTAATGCCGCTGCCCGAATGGAGAATCTCGGCGAGGTAAATGAAGTGAGTATCTCCGAAACTACCTACGAATGTATTAAAGACTATTTCGAATGTGTTCCTAAAGGAACGGTCAATGCTAAAAACATTGGAGAGATGAAGCTATTTACCGTTTCGCGCATAAAGCCCGAGTTTGCAGACGACGAGCGAGGAATTCTTCCTAATGAAGAATTCATTCGCCAGGTTAACAAGCTTTAAGGTTTGTGCCGCTGTTCGAGCACCTGTATTACATCTTCAATACGCATACCCTTCTGGGTTAATAAAACCAGTAAGTGGTACATTAAATCAGCTGCTTCATTGATAAAAAGATCATCGTTTTTATCTTTCGCTTCAATGATCAGCTCTACAGCTTCCTCTCCAACTTTCTGAGCAATTTTATTGACCCCTTTTTTGAACAGCTTGGTGGTATACGAGCCTTTGGGCATTTTCTCTTTTCGCTCCTCAATCAGATCCTGAAGTTGTACTAAAAATTCCATGGTAAGTATGTATAATTTGTTGATATCCTAATCAGCAGTAGTTCCCATAAGATACTACAATCGAACTGGTATATTTTTATCGTGAAGGTATTTTTTTAACTGAGGTACCGTAATTTCCTTAAAATGAAAGATACTCGCGGCCAAACCCGCATCGGCTTTACCACGGGTAAATACATCGGCATAGTGTTCCATGTTGCCTGCACCTCCGGAGGCAATGATTGGAATTGACAAGCTTTCCGACATTCTGGCCAGAGCTTCATTGGCAAATCCGTTTTTGGTACCGTCATGGTTCATAGAGGTAAACAGAATTTCGCCTGCCCCTCTTTCCTGCAGTTCGTAGGCCCAGGAAAACAGTTCCTTATCAGTGGGTATCCGGCCTCCGTTAATATAGGCAGTCCACTTTCCCTGCTCTTCTTTGGCATCAATAGCTGCAACCACAAACTGGCTGCCAAAATTCAAGGCCATTTGATCAATCAGATCCGGATTGCGGATAGCCGCCGAGTTAATGGACACCTTATCCGCACCGGCACTGAGCAGGGAATCAATGTCTTTGAGTTCGTTGATTCCACCTCCAACGGTAAACGGAATGTTAATTTTATGGGCAATGCGCTTAACCAGTTCCACAAAGGTCTTTCGTCCTTCATGGGATGCGGTAATGTCTAAAAAAACCAATTCGTCAGCTCCCTGACGGGCATATTCTGCCCCCAGCTCCACGGCATCGCCCACTTCGCGAATATTCACAAAATTGACCCCTTTCACGGTTTGCCCATCGCGTACGTCCAGACAGGGGATTATTCGTTTTGCCAGCATAACATTCTGCATTGATTCAAAAATGCAAATATAGTCGCCTACTTTTTATTAAGAAACAATCTGCCGGAATATTCCCGTAGCTCTTCAGATTATCGGGCTGATTCAGCGGCAGAATGAACCTTGCCACCCGGAGGTACTGAAACGTGATCTGTAACGGTGTATCTATACTTCACCTCACTATTACCGCTTTTCTGCAACAAAAAGCCCCATAGTTGAAACCGTTCAACTACGGGGCCTGCTAATAAGTTGTACCTCCCTGCTGTCTATGAACTCCGGATTTTATTGGCCAGTATGTTGTAAATGGCCTTAAACAAATACCGGATATTGGTAGTATATGGGTGCTTTTTTAAATCGTTGAGATAGATCACCTCAGCTTCGATATTTCCATGGCTATCGGGCATGTTCAGAGCAACATAGGGCGGGAAGCATCCCGGTTTCAGTTTAATACGATCCTGTTGAACTTCCGGGGGTAATTGATTGAAACGCACCCGGCTCAGAGGTCGAACCCCCATCAGTTTCATTTCGCCTCGTACTACGTTGATGAGCTGAGGCAGTTCATCAATCCATAATTTTCTAAAGAAACGCCCCCAGCCCGCAATACGAAAATCGTTGGCTGGTTTGCCAGTGTCGTTGTATCCATTAAGACCAAGAACATAATTCTGAAGGTATTCGGAGTAGGGGTGCATGGTGCGGAACTTATACACCCGCATCATTTTGCCATCCTTTCCCACCCGGTTCAGTTTAATCAAAGGATGATAGGATGGTTCTTTGTCATCAGCCTGTTCGCCAGTTTTCATAGCAACAAAATAACTATTACCCTCAATAACTACTATTTCGATAATGGAAAAGCCGGAAAAGGCAAGGCGTCCCAACACTTCGGCCTTCGAAATAACATGATTGTTGCGTCCGGTAACCCAGCTATACAACTCCTGAGTAAGGCGTAATTTAGGTACCACCCTGTTGACTATAAAATCGAGACACCACCATACCTTGCCCAGCCGTGAGCCTACGCGTGAATAGAACCTAAGCTTACGTTCATAGTAAGATTCGAACTTACCTATATAGATACCGGCCTGGGGTAAGAGCTTATGCACCGAATGAAAATGTTCGTTGATGTATTGGATATCATTGATCCGGCGAAAATTTATGATAGCCCGAACATTACTAAAATCAACCCGGTCGATGTACGATTGTGTATCGGTAGAAAAAATGATATGGCGAAAGTAGGTACTCAAATCCAGATGTTCCGAAACAAACTCAAACACTTTCGGACTGGATTCGTTTAAAATAGCTTGTTGTAATTCATTAATGGTATTAAACTTACCACGCACTTTGCGAACGCTTTCGCTGCCTGTTTTGTATGTACCATTTATCCACGCGTCTTGTTCTTCAGATAGGTTATGCACATAATGAATGTAATTCTTCATCGGGTATGGGTTTAGTCAACTATCTCAAAATTTTTGTTCCATAAGTGTTGCCAAAACTAGGTCAGCAGCTGTTGTAGGTTGTGGTACCCTGTAGCCATATACTGAAATAGGTTTCAAAGGTACGTTTCCCATACAGGCAATTCAATAAATTATTGATTAACGCGTTACTATTGTTGATGAATGAAACCGATCCAGAAACTGCGTAATTCCTTAAAATGAAAGCTTGTAAGTGCAACAACCATCACACTTCATGCATAATTTAAGAGTTTAACATCTTATTTATCGTTTTTGTTCGTTGCCTGCGTCTCAAAGTACAAGGTTTTAGTTTACCTAACTTCTGCGAAAGAGTTAAAAGAACATTAAATAATAACCCGCAGGTTGGCGGTGACAAGCATTTGGATATCTATTGAATTGGGCTATTTTTGAGGTCTTTATCGAATAATCTATTCTGTATGTGGTTGCGTTTACGTGGCATTGTGCTTTACTTTTTGTTCTGGATCTTCTATTTCATTACTCTTAAAATACTGTTTGTTACCTACTTCTGGAAGTTATCCCTGCAACACCTGCCCCTGCTCCCCAAGGTTTTTCTATATGGTATCCGCCTCGACATGTCGGCTACCGGGTACATTGTGCTGCTGCCTATACTTCTGTTGCTGGTTTCGGTACTATTTGCGGGCGGGTGGTTTAAAAAAGTAATGAACGGCTATACCCTGCTGTTACTCCTTGTTTTTTCCATTCTTGCCACTATCGATCTGGCATCGTATTCGGATTGGGGAAGCCGTCTGGATGCCTCCACGCTGTTTTATGCAAGCAAACCCAAAGAAGCCGTGGCATCGGTATCGTTACTTTTTATTCTGGTGCACCTTACCTTGGGTGCGGCTCTGGTATTCTGGTTTTACCGCCTGTATACCAAACGGATTGGTGGAAACCGTTTTGAATTTCAACGGGTAACCTGGTACTTTGCCCCCCTCTTGCTTATCCTTTTCGGTTGTATGGTTTTCCCCATACGGGGCGGAATGGGAACGGCTCCCATCAATGTGGGATCTACCTATTTCAGCACCGTAAGTTTTATGAACCATGCAGCTATCAACCTGCCCTGGAATTTTGGTTTCTCCATTACCAACCTCGAAACGGTGGATAACCCGTATCAATTTATGGAACAACCCGAAGCTAATCGTTTGGTGAACCAAATGACACAGTCCGACAGTACTTTAGTTCCGGTACTGCGTACCCGGCAACCCAATATCATCCTGATCATACTGGAAAGTTTCACGGCTAATGCCACCGGATGCTTGCAGGGGAGCGTTCCTGTTACCCCCAACCTCGACCGAATGGCTCATGAAGGGATTCTGTTTACCAACATGTATGCCAGTGGCAGCCGCACCGATAAGGGCATGATAGCAATTTTGAGCGCTTTTCCGGCGCAACCTACCACTTCCATCATCAAATTCCCCAACAAAACGCAGAAACTCCCTTCGCTGCCCCATATTTTCCACGACCGGGGCTATTCCACCGAATTCTATTATGGCGGCGATATCGAATTTGCCAACTACCAATCCTATTTGCTGAATGCCGGATTTGAAAAACTGCACTCCATGAAAGATTTTCCGGGCAGTCAGCGGATTTGTAGCTGGGGGGTGCCTGATGAGTTTCTGTTTCAGCGGGTTTTCCAGGATATTTGTAGGGCCGATACGCCCTATTTTAAAACCCTCTTTACCTTAAGCAGCCATGCCCCGTACGACGTACCTATGCCACCCTACCTGGAAGGCGACAGCCAGGAGATTCTATTTTGCAATTCGATGTACTACACCGACTTTCACCTAGGGAAATTTATCGATTCGTTGGAACACCGCGGAAAACTGGAGAACACCCTGCTTATTTGCATAGCCGACCATGGAAGTACCTGGCCGGGCAGCTGGCCCAATTTCCGACCCGAAAAATTTCATATTCCCATGATTTGGTACGGACCGGCACTGTCAACCTCTGGCATTCAAAACACAGCATATGCCTGCCAGACCGATATTGCAGCCACATTGCTCTCACAAATGGGGATGTCGTATCACGATTTCAGGTACAGCCGCAACCTGTTCAGTGCAGATCCGCCTACCCAATGCGTGTATGCTTTCAATAATGGCTTTGGTATGGTATCCGACTCACTGGTGTATTATTACGAACGCGAACCCAACCGTTCCACTGCCCTTAAAGGAACCTTATCCGAAACTAACCTGACTGCAGGAAAGGCCTACTTGCAAACTATTTACAACGAACTGATCCATACCTATTAGCAACGTACCCAAGAAATTTTTGCGTTATTCTTGGAATGACCAACCTATAATACGCTATCGGGCAGTTGTTGATAACCTGTATGGAAGTGTATCCAGTGCTATTTCCACATTTGATGGAAAGATTGTAATTTGGATAAATCACTTCCAAAATTCCTGCCATGAGTAAATCCCTCTATCTGATCAACCCACGCAACGACGTAGCCCATTATTTTGATGTACGCATTTTTGAGAAAGTGGGCCTCTCTAACCACGTGTACAGTGTAGATTTGCCTTTAACCACGCTGGCCGGTATGATCCCGGATGACTTCCAATATCAACTGTGCGAAGAAGCTTACGAACCTGCGGATCTGAACGTTTGTGCCGATTACGTGCTGCTGACCGGAAAAATATCCCAAAAAAACCGCATGCTGGAACTGGCCGGACATTACCGTTCCCGAGGGATCAAAGTAATTATTGGAGGCTCGTTTGCTTCCCTGGTTGAGCACGAAGTAAGAGCGTATTGCGATGTCCTGGTAAAAGGCGAAATGGAGAACATCCACAAACAGTTCTTCAACGACCTGAGGCACGGTACTGAAAAGGAGGAATACCAAGGTTCCTATTCCGACCTAAGCGAATTGCACCTGCCCGATTTATCGAAGTACCCCAATCATAAAACTTTCTATGGAGCCATACAAATATCAAAAGGCTGTCCGTTTCGCTGCGAGTTCTGCGATGTAGTGGTATATGTGGGCGGAAAGCAACGCTACAAGCCCGTTTCCAACATTTTGGCCGAACTCGACAATATGTACCGCCACGGTTACCGGATTATTTTCGTAGTGGACGACAACCTGACCGGTAACAAACAGAAAGCCAGAGAAACACTTCGGGCTATGCGCGACTGGAACAACCGGCAACAAAACGGTCGGGTGTATTTTTTCACCCAGCTATCCATTGAATGTGCCAGCGACAGCGATCTGCTCCACCTGTTGTCCGAAGCGGGTTTTGAAAGTGTATTTCTGGGTCTTGAAACCAATAACCCCGAAAGCCTTTTGGAGGCCAATAAAAAACAGAATCTGAAGGTGGATTTAAAAACCCAGATCCTGCGTTTTCTGGAGTATGGCATGGGCATTACTGCCGGTTTAATGGCCGGATTTGATGCAGACACCCCGGAATCGATCCGAAACTTGCTGCGCTTTACCATGGAACTGCCGGTTCCGGTGTTCACCCTGGGCATGGTAAATGCCCCTTACAGCACACCTCTGTACAAACGTCTGGAGAAGGAAAACCGAATCAACACCGAAGGAGCCGGTTTTGCCGGTTTACCTTGGGAAACCAACATCATACACCCCACCATGAGCCACAGCGAGCTCTACCAAAGCGTAAAGTGGCTGGTGAGCAACCTGTACCATCCAAAAAACTTTGAAAAACGCTTGCGCCTATTCTGCCAAAAGTACAATACCCAGGCACCCTCCTTTACCATCAAAAGCGCACAAACCCCAATGGATCCAAACACACGAGCCATCCAAACCCGGCTTCATGAATCACGCAGCCAGATGCTCCCCGTCATTGCCAGACTGGGTTCGGATGAGAAAAATATGGTAGAAAGCCTAAAGGCCGATTATGCCCAGTCATCGGAATTATGGCCTCTGGTGCTGGTTTATCTGACCTCGTATGCCCAAATACGCGACAACCTGAACCGCGAAGGGGTGTATGATATTCAGTTGGTACAATAACTTTACACCTTGCCGGATGTCCGGATTAGCGATAAAATCAGGAAACGACTAAAAATCTTAACAATTTCGTAATATTGCGTTTCAATCCCATGATGTTATTGAAAACAATCCGGTAGCTAATGAATCAGGCAGATCGAAACGCGGTATATATCAGGCATGGAAGCCTGGCTGAGCTTCAGGCACAACTTTTTAGATTAAGTAACGATCGCGCATGCCAGGGCATTCTTTTTTTAATGGCCTGCGAAAACAGCTATACCCCCAGCGAGCTTGCTCCCGCTCTGAAAACCTGCAGCAAGCCCATTGCCGGAGGCATTTTTCCAGAACTCATTTGCCAGGGACAACGAAAAGCATCCGGAGTACTGCTGATACCTCTGCCCGTTCCGCTCACGATTCAGGTTATTCCTAAAGAAATCACACAGCACGGGTTGAACCACCTGCTCGATACCTCTTTTCAGAATACAACCTCCGTACCCGGTACATTATTCGTATTTTTCGATGCCATGAATACCAACAAGGAGCTGGTGATGGATGGTTTATTCAATTATTTTGGCATAACCCTCAATTACCTCGGAGGAGGTACCGGCTCATTGCAGTTTGCTCCCTTCCCCAGCCTGATTTGCAACGAAGGTGTAGTATCGGCAGCCGCGCTGGTCGGATGGGCTCCGCTGGAAACCTTTATCGGGGTAGCGCACGGGTGGGAAGCCATTTCCGATCCCCTGAAAGTTACCGAATCCAACGGAAACGAAATCTTCAGCCTTAACTGGAAACCCGCCTTCGAAGTGTACAAAAACCTTATTGAGGCACATGCCAACCTGAAACCTACCTCCGACAATTTTTTTCAGATAGCAAAATCCTATCCTTTGGGAGTATCCAAGATGGATGCCGAAATGGTTGTTCGTGACCCCTATAAGGTTTCCGGGAATACCATACATGTAATAGATTCGGTTACCGAAGGAGAGTACGTTCACATTCTGCATGGAAATGCGGACTCCTTACTCGCCGGAGCCCGTCAGGCCCGGGATAAAGCCATTTCGTTGAAGAACACACAACTCAGCCCGGAAAGCATTTTCTGTATCGACTGTATTTCGCGAGCTCTCTATATGGAAAACGATTTTGGCAAAGAACTGGATACCCTGAGCCAGGGCTCCAATCTTTATGGAATGTTACCCATTGGAGAAGTGGCCAATTGCGGCGATTCTTACACAGAACTTTACAATAAAACTGTAGTAGTTTGCCTATGGTAATGCAGTCAATACATAATCAGATCTTTTTGGAACTGCTGTTCTCCTCGGGTATGGAAAACGAGGAAATGCCTCTGCTGACCCGTTCCATCCCCATGTACCTACGGAAGCTGAATTGCTTTTGTGCTGGTGTTATAAAATGCGTAGATGATACCTGCGAAGAGATTTACCTAACGCCTAAGGTAAGTGCACGAACAGCCGAATGGAGCGAGGTTAAAGGGCTACTCATCCGGAAACCAAAAGATCCACAATTCCCTTGTGGTTATCTTCTATATCAAAATGATCATTACTATTCGTATCCGCTCAACCGCTATGGCAGTCTCATACTTGGACGTAAGCGCCCATTTGAGCATGCCTTTTTGAACGAACTTTTACCCGTGGCGGATCATCTGGGAAAGGCTCTTCTGCAGGCTCACTATCTCCAACAACGTACCCGCTCCGAAGAAAACCTGCGACAGGCACAATGTATTGTTTCCAGTTCATCGGACATGCTGGCACTTATGGATTGCAACTATACCTACCTGAATGTGAACAAGGCATTTCTGCGAGCCTTCAATGTGGATTCCCAACAACTGATTGGCCGAACCATTTCGGAAGTTATGGGGAACATGTTCTTCGAAGAGATTGTAAGACCCCATGCCCAACGCTGCTTTGAGGGTGAAGAAGTAAGCTATCAACAATGGTTTGATCTGGCTGGCCGGGGGCTCTGCTTTCTGGAAGTAACCTATTCGCCTTACTACGATTCGAATAACTATATCCAGGGATTTGTAATCAATGCTCGCGATATCACCCAGCGTAAAGAAGCCGAAGATGCTTTGCTGAAAGCGAAAGAGAAAGCCGAAGAAAGCGACCGTCTGAAGTCCATGTTTCTGGCTAATATGAGCCATGAGATCCGTACACCGATGAATGGGATTCTTGGATTTGTTGACTTACTCAAGCTTCCCATGATTACGGGCGAAGAGCAGGAAACGTATTTGCAGCTCATTGAACAAAGCGGTATCCGGATGCTGAATATTTTAAATGATCTGATTAGTATCTCCAAGGTTGAATCCAATTTGATGGAACTAAGCCTTTCGGATACCAACATTCCGGAGCATCTCCATTATATATGGATGTTTTTTAAGCCCGAAGTAGAAAAGAAGGGTATGTACATTCATCTCAACCATGGACTGGCCGAGGACACCCTGCTATATACCGACAGCGAAAAACTGTATGCCATTTTAACCAACCTGGTTAAAAATGCCGTTAAATACAGTAACGAAGGATTTATTGAATTGGGATGCAGCCTGCAAAACGATAGTTTTGAATTTTATGTTAAAGACACCGGCATTGGCATTGATCAGAAGCAATTAACGAAGATTTTCAACCGATTTGTTCAAGTGGACAACCCCAACAAAAGAACAACCGATGGCGCCGGGTTAGGACTGGCGATTACCAAAGCCTATGTTGAAATGCTTGGAGGCACCATTGATGTCGAAAGCCGGCTGAATGAAGGTTCTACATTTCGTTTTACCCTACCCGCACGATTCTCAGGCAACTAATCGCGATCCAATCTCATTCCCAGAGCTGTGGAGCTATAGAAGGTGATAAATGTCATCCCAGGAAGTTTCACTACAAAATTGTTATGCACTGAATATTAATGTTATACAACATAAGTTCCATATAGGTCAAACCAGAGGTTTTTATGGCATAGCGCAGGATATTAATGTAACTTAGTAGGTAACCGGTGAGGGTATTTTAAAACCTTAACCTATGAAATTCAGAAAAAGAGATACCCTATTTATATTCATCATTCTTTTTGCCTCCATCCTACCCCTACTCGCAGGTCTGTTTTACCATAAATTTGTCAGTACCCGGAAGCAAATCAGAACGGATGAGATGCATGCTTTACTATTGCAAAAGCAGGCCCTGAGCAACGAACTGCAAGTTACATGGGATGATATAGAACTGCTTGCAGGTCAGGCCAGGCAACTACTCACCACAACCGAATCGCCATACACTGCGCCCTTCCATCTTGAGCTGTTTTTTCAGGTATTTCTGAACAGTCGTCCGGAAAAATACAGAAGCATCCGGTGGTATAATACGGATGGGATCCCCCCCCGACTACCCAACCAGGAACGAGGACGAAGCTTACGTCGGATTACTAACCAATGGGTGGTTCCGGACACCAACTTCGTATTGATAGCAGATATGGATAAACAAGAGGTTACCCTGGGGGCGAGTTCCGTTAAATCGCAAGTACTCCTGCAAAAAGCCGTTTACCGAAATGACCGTAGTCTTTTGGGTAAACTGGTTATAGAAATTCATCCTGAAACCCTTACTACCATATTCAGCATCTACCAGCAAAAGGCTAAAGGACAACATATCCTTCTCAATAAAGATGGATTACTTCTGGGCAATGTTGCCCAAATCCATAACCTGGCAGCCGTTCTGGATAAAATCCGATCCGGTTCCGATTCGGCATGGGAGACCTTGCTGATGCATGATAGCGGTCAGCTCCACACCCCTTCCGGATTGTTGAGTTATACCACGCTTTGCCCCTATCAGCCGGATTCCGCCGAGTCTGCAATAGCCAGCAACCAAGCCACTGGTAACAACCAACCGATGTGGAAATTACTTTCTATTCTGCCTGCCAAACAGGTTCGGGAACTGTTTCGCCCGGTGTTTATTGAATGTATGTCCATTACCCTTATTGTAGTTCTCATTACCACGGTGGCTGCCCTTATCTTATCGGGTGCCCGCGAGAAACGACGACGGGCTGAGCAGGCACTGCAATATTCGCTGCAGGAACTGGAAGAACTGGTACAGGAACGCACCGAGGAGCTATCGGTAACCCGGTTTGTTGCCGAGGAATCGGAACAATTAAAAACTGCATTTCTTCAAAATATCAGCCACGAAATACGCACCCCGATGAACGGCATTGTAGGCTTCACCAACCTGCTCAAGCGCCCCGAACTCGGACTCAAAGAGCGTCTCTGGTACATCAGTATCATTGAGCGGAGTGGCGAACGTATGCTGGCCACAATTGACGACCTGATTACCATCTCGTTGTTGGATTCCCGGCAGGTGGTTCCTTACCTCTCTGCCGGTAACCTGGAAGACAAACTCAGGGAAACCTATGAACTCTTCCGATACGAAATGCAAGATAAAAATATTGATTTTCAATGTATCAACCCCTTAACCACAGAGTTACATAACGTTTTTACCGATCATGACAAAGTGGGTATTATTCTCCGTAAGCTGGTACAGAATGCCGTTAAATTTACCGATACCGGGCATGTTTACTTCGGTATTTCACTCACCCAGGACTCCCTGCACTTTTATGTGGAAGATACGGGGAAAGGAATCGGCCCGGAAAATATGGATACGATTTTTGAAAGTTTCCGACAAACCGATATCACCCTTACAAAAAACTGCGAAGGTGCCGGACTCGGGCTGTCTATTGCCAAAGGCTATACCGAATTGCTGGGAGGAAGGATATGGGTCGACTCGCACCTGGGCGAAGGTTCCGTCTTTCACTTTACCATACCTTACACCACTAAAACCGGTAACCCACTTCAGAACAGAAGTACCCACCAGATCCAGGAAAAATAACTGACTCATCCTTCCCAGGTCAATTTTATCTGAATTATCCTTTTCTTTGCGGCAAATAGGTATCGATATGGATTGTCCGCTATGCCATTCGCCAGGTCAGCTATTTCACAGGGATAAACTACGAAGCTATTACCGCTGCACACAATGCCTGGGGATTTATCCTCCTCCACACGAACTGCCTCAAGCACACGAAGAAAGGAACCGGTACTTACAACACCAGAATACGGATCAGGATGCGGGATACCTTCATTTTGTTTCACCCATTCTGGAAACGGTGCGAAAGCACCATGCCTTTACGGAAGCTGGCCTCGATTTTGGATCGGGACCCAACCCGGTAATCTGGGAATTGTTAACCCGGGAAGGTTACCGGTTAAATTTATACGACCCCTTCTTTAACCCTGACAACAACGCATTAACCAGCAAGTACTCGTACCTGATCTGCTGCGAAGTAATCGAGCATTTCCATCAACCTTTAAAAGAGTTTACCCTGTTATACAATATGTTGCAACCGGGAGGCCGGCTGTATTGCATGACTGACCTGTACACGGAAACCATTCCGTTTGCCCAATGGTACTACAAAAACGATTTCACGCATGTTTTCTTTTATCACCAAAAAACCATTCAATGGATCCGGCAGCAACTGGCATTCTCACTGGTACAAATTGACCACCGGCTCATCACATTTACCCGCTAACCAAACGGAGGTTCAGATCCCTTCGTATGAACTGAAATTTCCAACTCCCCGATTGGTTCCTGTTTTTAGAGTAGTCAAAAATCCTTACAGCTAACCAAAAATTACACTATATTCAGCGAAATTCAAATCGTCATTCAGATGTTCGCATTTGGTAGAAGAGTGCAGTTTGCGCTGGTACTGATTGTCATTCTGACAACCCGTTCCGGTTATGGGATTACCATTGATACGGTCACACTTGAGTCGGCACTGCTCCAGGATAGCCGTACCGTAGTATTTCTGGAGCCGGATTTACTGAATTCCGCTGATTCCTTAGATGTATTGGTACTCATGGATGGTGCCTGTTCCCTGGAGTATTATCGTTTTATTGAAGCATCCGGATATAACAGGCCCTTTGTGATTGTTGGCATCGTTCAAAAAGATCGGCGTAAAGATTTGCTAGCAGTTCACGAAGCCAAAACGTTTATCGGATTCCTGGAACAGGAAATAATGCCCCTGTGCAACCGATATGCTACGATACACAAAAAGATACTTGTAGGGCATTCCTTCGGTGGCGGCTTTGTTCTAAACACACTGCTTACCGCACCCCAATTGTTCGATGCCTACCTTGCCTCCAGCCCTACACCCATCATGAACCTGACAGATTCGGTTCTGTTTCGACAGGTTGATCAGCTGATGTGCACCAACACCTTTCTGTACCTTTCTTATGGTTCAGAGGATATGAGGCAGGTCATCAAATGGATGCTTCGGCTTGAGGAAACCCTACGATCTACTCCTTTGAAGAAACTATACTGGCATGTAGAATGTCACCCGGGATACCATCATCAGAACGTAGCACTTCCAGCGGTTGTGGGTGGGCTAAACCGGTTTTCGGAACCCTAATCATTTGGGGTGTCAATCATAATACGCTTTACTTGTTCCAATAAAAGAGAAGGGTTGATTGGCTTGGAGATATAATCGGTAAAGCCGGCATCTTTAATTTGCTGTATATCGTGACTGTGCACGTAAGCAGTCTGAGCCACAATTTTCTGCCCGGGATTCAACTGACGTATGGCTTCCAGTGCCTGGTATCCGTTCATACGGGGCATCTTAATATCCATCAGAATTAAATCAAAGGAACCCTCATCGCGGTACATTTTTACCGCTTCTTCGCCGTTTTTAGCCCAAAGAATTTGTACCTGAGTACCTTTAAGAAGAGCATGAAGAAACTCATAGTTATTGTCCTCATCCTCGGCAATAAGAATACGATACTGGCTCCAGTCCATCCTGGAGTGTTTAAATTCCTTCTGCACCATCGAGGGCTGTCCTTGTTTGATCAGAACCGTTTGCGGCAGAATAAAGCGGAAGGTAGTTCCTTGGTTAAGTTCCGACTCTACGGTTAACTGCCCCCCGAGCAGGGTGCTCAATTTTCGGGAAATGGATAAGCCCAACCCTACGCCACGGGTTGGATTGGCTTTATTTTTATCCAGCTTCACGAATTCATTAAAAATCAGATCCAATTGTGTTGGTGCAATTCCCATTCCACTGTCTTCCACATAAAAAATCAGCTGTTCCTCATGAAGCTGCACCCCGAGCTCCACAAAGCCTTGTACTGTGTACTTTTTGGCATTGTTCAGTAAATTGGTAATGATTTGGTTGATACGCTCCTCATCGGAATTAACAAAATAGCGCTGGCCGGCAAGTTGATTCCGCAATCGCATTTCAAGTTTCGAATCCTCGCTTTGGGGTTCGTATATAGCAAATACGCGATTTATAAATGAATCGAGGTTGAAAGGTTTTTTGTATACCGGTAACTGATCCGATTCAATCATCGACAGATCCAGGATATCCTCAATCAACCGCAACAACATTTTGGAATTGTTATCGATCAGCCCGATAAAACGTTCCTTTTCCTGTGAACTATATTGCTCTTCCTTGAGTAAGGAAGAAAAACCCACAATGGCATTCATGGGTGTTCGGATTTCATGGCTCATATTGGCCAGGAAGCTGGATTTTAGCTGATCCGATTTTTCGGCTGCCCGCAGAGCCTTTTCCAATTCCCGGGTTCGTTCTTTAATCTTTTGCTCCAGTTCATCGCGGTGCTCCTTTAAGGCATCACTTTGAGCCTGAAGTTCCTCTTTTTGGCTTTCCAGCTCTTCCTTCTGGTTTTCCAGAGTCTCTTTCTGCTGAGCCAACAGCATATTTTTTTCTGAAAGCATATTCCGCTGATCGGTAACTTCCTGTGTACGTAATTCAACCTCGCGCTGAAGTTCCAACTTCGATTGCCGCAACGACTGCTCCCGTCTACGAATGTAGTAGTACACTCCCGCAATAACCAGTGATGTGAGCAGTCCATGGAACCAGCCCCGCATCCAAAAAGGAGGCAGAATGCGCACCGACACCAACACATCTTCCTTACATTTAACATTGTCGTTATTATAAGCTTGCAAGCGAAACTGGTACTTACCAGGGTCGATGTTGGTGTATATGGCCATACGTTTATTGGCATCGGCAGATTTCCAGTCGGTATCGAAGCCTTCCAGTTTGTAGCGGTACGTACCTTTCCCCGGGTACGTAAAATTGATGGCTGCAAAATAAAAGGTGAAGCTGTTCTGATAGTGCTTCAATACCAGTTCGTTGGTAGCAGCTATTTCTTGTTTCAGAATGCCTGTTGCATCGTTGGATTCTACCCGTTTCCCCATTACATCCAATGCTTCAAGGTACACCGGGGGTGGCGTTGTATTCAACTGAATACTATCGGGGTAGAATGCAGAAAAGCCATTACTCCCTCCAAAATACAAACGGCCGTTGCTGCTCTTACAACCTGACTGAAAGAAAAACTGGTCGCCCTGTAATCCATCCAACTCATAGTAGTTCGTTATTCGTTTGGTTTGAGGGTCTATACATCCAAGTCCTCGCATGGTAGCTACCCAAATGGTTCCGTCGTTACCTTCCTGAATGGAGTTTATACTGTTATAACACAGTCCGTTTTGCTCATTGTACTCCCCTTCCAATTCAAATTGTGCATTGTATTTGAATACGCCGTCCTCATAGGTACCCACGTAATAATCGCCCGAGGCGGTAAAACACACCGTAATACAATCGTCGTTAGGGAAAACGCGTTGCAGGCTATGGTTCTTTTCGTTGTACCGAAAACCGCCTTCATTATTTAGTACAAAAATTTCGCCGGAGGTTTTCTCCTGTACAATAGGCCGCCGAACAGTATATTTGGACGAATCGGAAAAGAAGCGTTCCAGTTGCGTAAAATCGGGAGCATAAAGTACTACGGAACCATGGGGTTGAGCCAACCAGAACCGCCCCTTTTGATCAATCATCAGGTTAGCCAGGGGTTGATTAAAATCCTTTTCCACCCGGGCATTGAACTGAACCCGCTGAAACCTCCCTGTGGTTTTATCGAAGGTATTCACCCCGCTGGAATAGGTGGTAATCCACATCTTTCCTAAAGGATCCTGATCCACCGAGCGAATAACATTAGAACTTAAACCGGAGTTGTCGCCGGGCTGATGCCGGTAATTGGTAAACCGATTGGTTTTAGGGTTAAAAACACTTAAACCTCCTCCATCGGTACCAATCCAAATCAAACCATCCGAGTCCTCGTAAAAACATCCAACAATGTCAAAGGGAAGACTGTTGGGATCGCCCCGAACATGCCGGTAGGTGGTAAACCGGTTCTTTTTGGGATTGAAATAATTTAACCCTCCCCGCGAGGTTCCCATCCAGAGTATGGACTCCTGGTCGATAAAAAAAGAATAGATGCCATCCGAGGTCATGTTACCCGCAAGGGAACTCCCGGTGGTAATGTAGTCGAACGTATTGGTTTTATAGGAATACCGGTTTACTCCGCCCTGATCTACCGCAACCAGCAGGTGATCTTTATCCTGGATCAGGTCGTACACAATAGCTCCGTTGGTACCGGTACCATCGCCGCTGCTATTAAAATGTTTGAACACTCTTTTTTGCGGATCAAACTGCGACAACCCAAGATTCCTTGAAGCGATCCAAATGGTTTGCCGATAATCCACAAACAACTTTTTCACATTGGGTTTCTCAGTACCCCGTTCCTCATCGAAGAAATGGATAAACTTACGCTCTTTGGGAACAAACTGGTAGATACCGTTGCCGGTAGTTACTACCCAGTACCTTCGGTACACATCCTGAACTAAATCCGTATATTCGTAATCGAGATTATTGAGCGGTACGAAAGGATAGCTGGTAAAATTTGCACTGTCCCGGTTAAACCGGCAGATACCCCGTGCCGTAACCACCCAAAGCGCGCTGTCGTGATCCTCATATACAGCACTCACCACATTGTTGTGCAACGATTTTAAATTGCCATCGACATGAAGAAATCGGATAAAAGTATCCATTTCAGGCACATAACAGTTCAGTCCGTTCTGTGTGCCTATCCATAAATTCTGCCTGCTGTCTTCCTCAATGCAAATAATGGTATTGTTACTCAAACTTCCGCCCTCATCGGAGTTATACCGATATTGCCGTGCATTATAACTGTTATGCCGGATAAGTCCTAAACCACTGGTTCCCACCCATACAAAACCTTTACTGTCGCGCACCACGTCCACCACCAGCTCCATGGGCAAATCGGAGGGCAACCGTTCAAATACCATCTGAGCATGAACCCAGCAGGTCATGTGAATGATTAGAAATAGCACCCGTGTTCTCATAGAAACAAAACTTCCGTAGCGATATCAGACAACGCTAGTATTAAGTTAAATCAATTTGATGAATTTTTCAATAACCTCCGGCTTATCCGAATGAAACAGGAGGCATCAGTCTGAATGGAGATCCTATTGGAAAAGAGGACCTTAACCCGGTTCGTCAAATTGATCGCATTTTAAGAATGAAAGGGTAATCCCGGGTGCTTTTAGTGGCACAGTTCGATTTACCTGCACCCGCTAATTCTGGCGCGACAGGTATTTATGCAGCAAATCAAAGAAGGGTTTAGCCTTTATGGGTTTGGGCAAATAGTCGTTAAACCCGGCCTGTTGTATTTTTTTGCGATCGTGCTGATAGATATAAGCAGTAAGTGCCACAATTTTCTGATCGGGGTTCATTTCCCGGATTTTATGCAATGCGTGATACCCATCGTACACGGGCATATTAATGTCCATAAGCACCAAACTAATATCCGGGGTGTACTTATTTATCGCCTCCTGACCATCTCGCGCCCATATCAATTGAACCGATGTATCCTTCAACAGAGCCTGAATCAACTCGTAGTTATAATCCTGATCCTCAGCCACCAATATTTTAATACTGTCCCATGCAGCCTGAGCCACCAGATCTTCCCCGGGCAGATGGTCGCTAACGGTTGAATCAAGAATTACCTGTTCCGGAAGGGTAAACGTAAAAGTGGTTCCCTTGCCCTTTTGAGATGCTACCTCCAATTCACCACCAAGCAGTTCACTAAGCCGCTTGGAAATGGTCAGTCCCAAACCAATACCCCCAACAGCCTGCTCGCGGCTGTATTTCAATTTAACAAACTGACTGAAAATCGCGTCCAGATCCTCTTCTGCAATGCCTATGCCGGTATCGGTTACTGCAAAACCCAATTTATTATCGTCTATGAATACCCGGATTTCAATAGAACCTTTCCGGGTGTATTTAACGGCATTGTTCAGCAGGTTATTCAAAATCTGTCGGATACGTTCCTCATCGGAATAGATATTGCAAT